>NZ_JBBOYD010000002.1:300000-445863 GCF_038007965.1 Niallia sp. FSL W8-0635
TGGTCCACAATGGAATAGAATACGGAATGATGGCCGCCATTGGTGAAGGATTCGAAGTCCTGGAAAAAAGCGATTTCGATTTTGACTATGAAAAAGTGGCACGGGTGTGGAATAACGGTTCTGTCATCCGCTCATGGCTCATGGAATTGACAGAACGCGCATTTTCTAAAGATGCAAAATTAGATGAAATTAAGGGCATTATGCATTCTTCTGGGGAAGGGAAATGGACAGTTGAAACCGCTTTGGATCTTCAAACAGCTACCCCTGTTATCGCTATGTCTTTACTAATGCGTTACCGTTCATTAGACAATGATACATTTACAGGTAAAGTGGTAGCTTCCCTTCGTAATGAATTTGGCGGACATGCTGTGGAAAAATCATAAAGTCATCTGCTGTATATGTCTTTCGTTAAAATGAGCCGGAAATTCATTGGATTTTTAGTTTGGTATATCCCAAAAATTGGTAGATTTACTTAAGTCGTTGATAGTGCTAACTATGTTGATTGAAGCGGAAGGAGCGAGACTCCTCGAAAATGCATTCACATTTTCTCGTGCGGTGCCTATTCACGGATGATGATTCAACGTCCTGTGGGAAAAACAGGACAAGGGAGACCCCGCAGCCGCACAGCGCCGAGGAGGCTCCCGGCTCGCCCGCGGAAAGCGAGCACCTGGAGCCAACAGACAAGTTTAACAGAGCCAAAAAAATAAAACAATATTGAGGTGTGACATCATGAACGTATTGGATGCAAAAATCATTAACACACAATATGGTTTAGAAACCTATTTAGACATGGTGAAGAATATCGAAGTAAAAGAACTCCATTCTCCATCAGATAATGAGCCCTTTTATGAAATAGTATTAGGGATAGAGTATTTTCTTCTAAGGGACGGAAAATACTATGATAGTGAAAGGAATTATTTTCGGATTCAAATGAGCGAAGATTTTAATTCAATCACGTTAAGAGAGACAGATACCGAAAGTTTATTTGCTGTCAAAACCGAACACGAGAGAGACTCAACTAAGCTACTGGTTGGAGAATGGCTTATAAAAACCAATGCTTTCAAGCAAGTAATAAGTGAACTGATCCAACAAAAGAAAATGGAGAATGTTCAAAATGAGGGAGACACTCGAAAAGTATTAGGAACGATAAGATTCTTGGAAATATTACTTGAAATCAAAACAGAAGACATACTAAGTGCCGATGTAGAGAGGGACCATTGAGTTTTCTTAATACTAACTATCTTTTAATGTACGCTATTGATAATTACACGGTCCCACTAAGGATTTTTCAAAATTGAAAAGGGGGAGTTTAAATGTGTTTTTAAAAACTTCCCTTATATACTGTAGAAAAGGAGAATGCACTAACATGAAACGTTTTACTATGCCGAGAGATCTTTTTTACGGAGAAGGATCTCCGATTGAAGCAGCTAAGCTAAATTTGATTGAAAGGGGAAGTAATGTATGACTATTTCGTTTGATTACTCCAATGCATTAGCATTTATGAAAAAGAGTGAAGTAGATAATCTAAGTGAATTTGTAAAAGTGGCTCATAAAATGCTACATGAAAAAACAGGCCCCGGCTCTGATTATCTTGGTTGGGTCGATTTGCCACTAAACTATGATAAGAGTGAATTTGAAAGAATTAAACAAGCTGCTGAAAGAATCAAGAAACATTCAGACGCAATGGTTGTAATTGGTATTGGTGGTTCGTACCTGGGGGCAAGATCGGCTATAGAATCTCTGTCCCATAGCTTTCATAACCAGATGAACAATAAGACACATGTTTATTTTGCCGGTCAGAATATCAGTTCTACTTATATATCTCATTTATTTGAACTATTAGAGGGGAAAGATATCTCTGTTAACGTCATTTCTAAATCAGGAACAACGACAGAGCCAGCCCTTGCTTTCCGTATTTTCCGTGACTATATGGAGAAAAAATACGGAAAAGAAGAGGCGAGAAAACGTATTTTTGCTACTACAGATCAGAAAAAAGGCGCATTAAAAAAGCTTGCGGACGAAGAAGGATATGAAACGTTCGTTATTCCGGATGATGTTGGTGGAAGGTATTCTGTGCTAACAGCAGTTGGTCTCTTACCAATTGCCGTAGCAGGACTTGATATTGATCATATGATGGAAGGGGCAGCAGCAGCAGCCCGTAAATACAACAATCCTGATTTATTGACAAATGAGAGCTATCAGTATGCTGCGGTCCGAAATGTACTCTACAATAAGGGAAAAGCAATTGAAGTGCTTGTTAACTATGAGCCCTCCCTTCACTACGTATCGGAATGGTGGAAGCAGCTGTTTGGGGAAAGTGAAGGAAAAGATCAAAAGGGGCTATTCCCTGCTTCCGTTGATTTTTCAACGGATTTGCATTCCATGGGGCAATATGTACAAGAAGGTCGACGAAACCTTTTAGAAACGGTTTTACAGATTAAGAAACCTCGAATTGAAGTGACTATTCAGGAGGATCCAGAAAATATTGATGGATTAAACTTCCTGGCAGGTAAGACGATGGATGAAGTCAACAAAAGTGCATTTCAGGGTACCCTTATGGCCCATATAGATGGAGAAGTACCTAATCTCGTGATTGAACTGGATGAAATGAATGAATACACTTACGGTGAGATGGTTTACTTTTTTGAGAAGGCATGTGGGATTAGTGGCCATCTATTAGGAGTTAACCCATTTGACCAGCCTGGAGTCGAAGCATACAAGAAGAATATGTTTGCTTTACTTGACAAACCTGGTTTTGAAGCAGAAAAAGCTACTCTCATGGAGCGTTTATCAAAATAATTATATCTGATTGGTTTTGTATTAATAAAAAGATTGTTACCAAAAACCATATTTTTTGTAACAATATTTATGAGAAATACTGATGCTTGATTTTACTAATTTTATAGGTTACCAAAAATAATTACCAAAAGTTTTACCAAATACTTTTACAAAAATGATGTCTCTTGTACAATTAGATTATTAAATTGTGCAGGAGGCTTCTTTATGATAATCGGTTATGCTCGAGTTTCGACAGTTGACCAAAATTTAGACCGACAAATTATATTACTTTCTGAGTACGGCTGTGAAAAAATGGTTCAAGAGAAATTTACTGGGACTACAAAGGATAGAGATGGACTTAACTCATTGCTAGATGTAATAAGGAAAGGTGATACCGTTGTAGTAGAAAGTATTTCACGCTTAGGGAGAAAAACACTTGATATTCTTTCTATTATTCAGCAATTCGAGGATACTGGTGTAAAGTTCGTTTCTATTAAGGAGAACATGGATACAAGAACATCAACAGGAAAAGCCATGTTTCAAATGATGTGTGTCATCGCAGAGTTAGAAAGAAATTTAATTGTAGAAAGAGTTAAAGAAGGGTTAGAAGCGAGTAAAAGAAGAGGAAAAAAACTAGGAAGGCCTAAAGTGGATCAAGGGAAAATTGAAATAGCCTTGAGGATGTATGACAGTAAAGAATACTCGGTAAAAGAAATTGTAGAAGGTACAGGACTTTCACAGGGATCATTATATCGAGCGATTAATAAAAGAAAACTAGAGAAGCAAATTAAAAATCTCTTATATTTTTAGGGAATTATGTGACGGACTAGGGCAGCTACTCTGTCACCACCCCCAACTTAATTTGAATGGAGTTGGTAATTTGGCATCTATAGAACGTACGGCTTATCCAAGATTTAAAAAACGTCCTACTTCAAAAGAACTTCGTGATGTTTACTCCCCTACACCTGAAGAAAACCAATTTGCGCATAAAGTTGCTAGAGGACCTGTTTCAGTTCTAAGTCTATTAGTTATGTTAAAGTCTTTCCAACGACTTGGTTACTTTCCTCTACCGAAAGATATTCCTGTAGAGATCATGATTCATATTCGGACCTGTTTGAATCTCTCTGCTAGTGTTGAACCGAATTACAATAGTAAATCAATTTACCGACATCAAAAAGCAATTAGAGATTACCTCAATGTACGTCCTTATGGAAAAGAAGCCTTACATATTGCAACTACTTCAATTTATAAGGCTACACAGGTAATGGACAATCCAGCCGATCTTATCAACGTATCCATTGAAATATTAATAAAAGAAAGGTGTGAATTACCTGCTTTTAGTACATTAGATCGATTGGCTCGTCGTATAAGAACATTAGTGAATCACCAGTTATTTAATTCAGTATTTTCAAAATTGACTCCTGAAATTGAGCGAAAATTAGATCAATTACTAGTTACTAAAAATGATAATCGGACTTCTGAATATAACTTATTAAAAGAAATTCCAAAAAGCGCAACACTTTCGCATATGAAAGAAATACAAAATAGGTTACTTCTGTTAACTGATTTTATAGAAGAAATTGATAGCTTACTAGAGGATATTCCAAATTTAAAAATTAAACACTTCGCTTTAGAAGCAAAAGCGCTTGATGCATCAGAATTAAAAGACTTTAATTTAGCTAAAAGATATATGCTGCTACTTTGTATGATTTATCGCTCAAAAATTTCAGCTATAGATAGTTTGGTAGAGATGTTTCTCAAAAGAGTCAGAACTATACATAACAAAGGCAAAGAGGAGCTAGAACTTCTTCGAGAAAAACATAGATCAAAAACTGAAAATCTTATATCTGTTTTGGCGGAAGTCTTAAATGCCACAAGTATAAATGAGAACGATACCTTGACTGGTCAGAAAATAAGGGAGTTATTAGGGAGAAGAGGTGGTATCGACGCATTAAAAGAAGATTGTGAATCAATTTCATCATATAATGGCAATAACTACCTTCCTCTTTTATGGAAGTTCTATAAAAGCCACAGGAAAACTCTTTTTAGATTGATTAGTATGATTGAAATTAATTCAACCACACAGGATCAATCACTTTTAGAAGCTTTACAATTTTTACGTGATAATGAGAACCGAAAAATTGAAAATCTACAAATAGATTTGGATCTTTCATTTGCTAGTGAACAGTGGAAAAAAACGATTTATGTACCTAAAGAAAATAACTTAATCCATCGTAAACACCTTGAAATCTGTATTTTTTCCTATCTTGCAAGCGATTTAAAAACGGGAGACCTTTGTGTAAAAGGATCAGAGAATTTTGCTGATTACCGTGAACAGCTCCTTTCTTGGGATGAGTGTAAACCTATGGTAGATGAATACTGTAAGGAACTTGGCTTTTCTTCAAATTCAGGGGATTTTGTTCAACAATTAAAGCTCTGGCTAGGAGATACTGCACAAAAAGTAGATTTAAACTACCCTGATAACGGCCAGGTAATCATTAATGAAAATGGAGAACCAACGTTGAGAAAAATAATGAGAAAAGAACAACCTCAGACAAGTAAGGCGTTAGAGGTAGTTATTTCTCAACGTTTACCTGAACGAAATGTCTTAGATATTCTTTGTAATGTAGAACATTGGACAAATTGGACACGGCATTTTGGACCATTATCTGGTTCAGATCCTAAGCTTGAAAATGCAATGGAACGTTATATCATTACTTCTTTTGGATACGGATGTAATTTAGGACCAACACAGACTTCTAAGCACATGAAAAAAGCAGTAACCCCACACATGATTTCATTTGTAAATCGGCGACATATTAATGCATCTAAAATAGACGAAGCTATTCGTAATATTTTAAATCAATACAATCAATTTAGTTTGCCTAGACTATGGGGTGATGGAAAAACGGCTGCTGCAGATGGAACAAAATTTGATCTCTACGAAGAAAACTTAATCTCTGAATACCACATTCGATACGGAGGTTATGGGGGGATTGCATATCATCATGTTTCAGATACTTATATTGCACTCTTTAGTCACTTCATTCCATGTGGAGTTTGGGAAGCAGTTTATATTATTGATGGTTTGCTGAAAAATAAATCAGACATTCAGCCCGATACGTTACATGCTGATACGCAAGGTCAATCAACGCCTGTTTTTGCACTTGCACATTTATTGGGGATTAATTTAATGCCTCGTATTCGAAATTGGAAGGATTTAAAATTTTACAGGGCTGATAAGGACACAAAATATCACCACATTGATCAGTTGTTTAGTGATACCGTTGACTGGGACCTAATTGAAACACACTGGCAAGATCTGCTCCAAGTGGTTCTTTCTATAAAAGCTGGTAAAATATTACCCTCTACACTACTTAGAAAACTAAGTAACTATAGTAGAAAAAACCGATTATATCAAGCTTTTAGGGAATTAGGAAGGATTGTAAGAACTGTATTTTTGCTTAAATATATTTCTGATATAAAACTAAGAGAGCAAATTGGTGCTAGTACAAACAAAGTCGAAGCATATAACGGCTTTTCCAAATGGCTATTTTTTGGTGGCGATGGGATCATTTCAGAAAATGATCCAGAAGAACAAGAAAAGCGAATTAAATATAATGATTTAGTTGCCAACGCAGTAATATTCCAAAATGTATGTGATATAACACTTATTTTGTGGGAACTTTCTAAAGAAGGCTATGTATTTTCAAAAGAAGATATTGTCATGCTTAGCCCTTATCTGACTAGGCATATAAAACGTTTCGGAGACTATATGATCGATTTAGAAAATATTCCACAACCAATCGAGGGAGATATTCCTGTATAGTATATAAGAAAGTAAAGAGCAAGAAAGGGTTATAAATGGTAAACAATACCATACTATGACCCTTTTTTACATGTATCTCGGTCGTACCCCTTTAATAATTTGATTATTAGTACTCCTTGCTATCTTGTGATAAAAACCTACTGCTTTCTGTTTGTTCCCATTTCCTTTTTTGTTACTTTTGTTAATTCAGTTGTTAATTTGTCAATTTGCTGCTGCATCTTTTCAAACTTTTCATCTAATTCTTTTTGATCTTGTTTTTCTTTTTCTGAATTAATGATTTCCTCATCTATAACTGTTATCGCTTCTATAGTTGCAATGCCTTCTTCAATAGTAGTAAGAATAGCAGTTATTAGGGCAAGTCTAAGGCTAGAACTTATTGGCGATTGATCACTTTGTTCTGACTTTGAATTGGTATTATTCATATAATTGCCCCCTTTATCTGACATTGTTAGAAAGGTTTACATTAAACCTATGCTTTAGGTTCTGTAGTAATACATTTCCTTTGAATATTACTTACCTTGAATAAAATAGAAAAATAAAGGAATTTCAATTAGCAATTAATTGCGTAGTTCGTAGAGATTGTAAATCATTATCTTCACACCAAGCTAGTGTTCTTCGGTAAATGGAAGTAATTGAAATACCTTTGTTGGACAAGAATATTTTTTTACTTGGTCTTGGATTGCTAGGTCAACTTTCACTTTGCTCTTATCAGTTCTTTTCATTCGAACCAGTCCTCTTAAACCTAGTTCTTGATATTTCTGAATCCAATAACGCAAAGTGCGAATTGAAATGTTTTCCTCAACGCTAATCTTTTCTAAATATTTTGGCTTTTGTAAATATGGATAGATAATTAAATATTTTCTGTGTGCTTCCTCTAGTTGTATTTCTGTACATTGAGTTAAAGAATTTATTTTTTGCATTGTCTTTTGTCACTCCCTTTTTTTGGATTCCTGTCCATTGTTTCATATTTTTTATTCAATGTCTATTTAGGGTAAACCTTAAACAACCACTTAAGCATTATTGTTAAGATTAGGTTTTAAGTGTATGATTAGGGTGTCTATTAAATAGATTTGTAAAAGGAGAAAATTACGAAATGAAAGTTGCTTATGCTAGAGTTTCTACTGAAGATCAAAATTTGGAACGGCAAATTGAAAACTTGAAAAGTTTTGGCGCAGAAAAAATATTTACAGAGAAGAAATCTGGTGCTGCAGTAAATAATCGAGAGCAATTCCAAAAAGCTCTTGATTTTGTTCGTGAAGGAGATTATTTCATGGTTGAAGCAATTGATCGACTAGGAAGGAACTACAATGAGATTATTGAAACGGTTACTACTTTAAAAAATAAAAATGCAGGTTTGATCGTGACGAGTATGCCTATCTTAGCTGAAGCTATTGGAAACCCCTTGTTGGACCGATTTATGAAAGATTTGATTGTTCAGATTTTGGCGATGGTTGCAGAAATGGAACGGACAGAAAGTAAACGTCGTCAAGCCCAAGGTATAAAAATTGCCAAAGAAAAAGGAGTTTACAAAGGGCGTCCGTTACTTTATTCACCTAATGCAAAGAATCCACAAAAGCGATTAGTCTATCAAGAAGTCGTAAGAATGTTGAAATCCGGAACCCCAATTAAGCAAATCGCAGAAAAAAATGCCATTACTCGATCAACTGTTTATAGGATTAAAAAGGAGCTCGCAGAATAGAAATCTACGGGTTCTTAAACTATTTAATAGTAGTAGCGTCAGGAAATGCGGATTTACAACATTAAGGAAATTCAAATATAAAAAAAGCCTAATTTCTCGGTGTTGTAAGTGAGAAATTAGGCTTTTTTTACTCATGAAAAGCGCCCGATTGCTGAATAACTTAACTTCTATACATAAACACCCCCAAATTTTTCTCCCTACAACAAACTATTTTTTTTGCCATTTATCTAATTTTGGATACATCTGTAACAAAGCAACCTATAAATGTTTACAATAATTAAAAGAAGGTGTTCAAGTTATGGATAATGAACTGAAAGCAACGTTTGGTTCTTGGGTCCAAGCGATTGGAACAACCCTTTCAGCTATCGGAGCTACACCTTCCAAAAATATTTCCGATACTCTGCTTGGAGATTTAAATCTATGGGGAAATGTATTACAAGCAACCGGAAATTCATTAGTAGCAGATAGTGAAAAAAACTTTACCCTTGAAAAGATAGGCAACGAAATTCAGGCAATAGGAAATTCAACGGTCATTGTAGGGATATTAATAAATTTTAGCGAAAAAACAAAAAAGGAATTAAACATAAAAGGAAATTTACTTCAAGCAGTTGGTGGTGGAGTATCTCTTGCTGATGCTCTAGGCCGTGAACCTACTGTAAAAGAGCTTTACAGCATATATGGAAACCTTCTACAAGCAATTGGTAATGCATTACAAGCACTTTCAGGTATCAACGAACTAAGGAACAGGGAGGGGCAAGAACTGAATGTGGTCGGAAGTTGGATCCAAGCCATCGGTTCCATCATTTCAGCTTTAGGCCAAAGTAAGTAATTTTGAATATATAGTTTACATTGTAATGGAAAAGCGTATTTAGCTTGGATAATAAAGGAGATAAAATATGGATATCGAATCTAGTTCTATCTCCTTTTTGGGTATTTATTACTTAAATAGTTACAGGAATTACTTTTGGTAAGCTAGCGGAATAACTTATATTTCGAGTTCACCTTACTTTGCCAAAGAACAAAATTTATTTTGACCATGTTTATTTTTTTAGATCTTTAAGGCAATACCTTTAACGGTCTCATCATTTCATTATCCTCGTGTTCAAGCATATGGCAATGCCATACATATCCAGGCCCAAGGCTAGGGTCGAATGGAAAGGGACTGCCATCCTGGGAAGTAAACCGAACTCTTATCGTTGTCACTTCTCCCGCATTCATTTGTATGGTATCCTTCCACCCTTTCTCATTGAGTGGAGGTGCAATAGGTTGACCTTGTAAATATGCGTCTATTGGTGGTGTCTTAGGCTTAACAAAATAAGGTGGGGTGCTAGGAGGCGTCGTTTGATTTAGTTGCATCCAGTCTTTCAAATAAGCGTCAGAATGGAATTTCTGGCGGCTAACGAGCAGGAACTGAACGAGATGAAGATGGATTGGATGGGTGTCATCGGTAAGGTTAACAACTTGCCAATCTTCTGTCGTTCCTGCCTGAGGCAGCTCAGAAACGGGATTACCCCACAGTTGGCCATCTAACGTAACTTTCAAGGGACCATTAGGACCCTCCAGTTCGAATAAAGTCAAAGTTCTCGTTTTTGTTGGCTTTAATTGAGGAATGCTGTTAAGAACAGGTGGCAATTTCTTTGGCGGTAAGACAGTTTCATTTATGACTGTAAATTGCATAATTTGACCAACAGTTTGTGGGTCTGCCGGTGTTCCATCAGGGAACGGGGCGTTAGCAGTATTCGTTAAAATAACGGTTGTACCAGGAGCTAAAGTAGAGAAATCAATAAGGATATCTGCTCGTTCTGCCGGTGAAATCAAAAGTGAGGAAAGTTCTACAGCTTGAGGTAAATAACCTCCATCGGTGCCAATCTGGATAAATTTCTGTTTATTGGAAAGCTGTAAACGATAAAAACGAGCATTTGAACCATTCAGAACACGAAAACGGTATTGTTGAGGTTTGACATTAAGGTTCGGCCACACCTTACCATTCACCATTATCGTGTTTCCAAAAACTCTGGTACCACATAAGGATGAATACTTGGGTTAGCCCCCATATGATCATAGAAAAGAGAACCATCAGTATTAAAAGATCGGTCCTGAATGTTGAGTGGAATCTCATTTTCTCTACTAGGAAGAAACGGGACAATGGGGTCATTCATATCACGGAGCAAATAGAACCCTGTAAGCCCGGCGTAATTATTCAATCGAGTCATTCCCATGGTATGGTCATGATACCAAAGAGCTGTAGGCTGTTGTACATTGGGGAATGTATAGGTATTAGTTATGAAAGCCATACCGGTCCTTCCATCTGCAGTAAACCAAGCATCAGGATAACCGTCAAAATAAGATGGATGCTCTCCTCCGTGCAAATGAGGGACAATAGGTACTGGTTGCTGTGCTAGGGGAAATCCTGGTGGAAATGATGGAAATGGTGGTAGAGGAACTGACATGGAATTTGGATTTGCCCAATCGAGTGTCGGATCAACCGGAAGAAAATGGGGACCAGTAATGTTGTTTATCCATTGAACATGTACAGGAATTCCTCGAATGGCTTCAAATGTGGAACCTGGAGCACTTTTATAGTAAACCGCTCTTCCCGTGTACGGGTCCTGTATCATACCACTGTAACCAAAAACTTTCGTGGTACCGAATCCAGGCGGTAAGATTTGCTGCTGGAATTCACTTGCTTCAATTTTATACGCATGCCCGATCACTTCACCAGATATTGGCTGTCTAAGAATAGTAGGCATATATACCGGTGGGATAACGAGTTGATTTACGAATTTAGGAATCCTTTTAGGATCTAAAGGTTGTACCATTTCATCCTCTCCTCTTCATATCACTACGGTATATGCAGGAAAGGAGCATTTCATGCGTATATTCATACTAGAATAATCTATTTACTTGAAAACGTTCCTCAACAATCTGGCCCTTTAATGGAATATCATAACTGTTGTTTTAACCACTTAATTTTAAGTTGAAGAACTTTATTTTAACTTATCAGCTATCATTTTAAGATAACTTTTTTATTACTTATAATGCAAAATAGCGATTAAAATTGGTGCAAAATAACGTCTAAAGTGACAATCATAGTTAAGAGCGTCTCATAAGACTTGTCTCAAAAACGAGGTGATATTTTGCGGAAAATCGGTTATATACGTGTTAGTTCGACCAGCCAAAATCCTTCAAGGCAATTTGAGCAGCTAAATGAAATTGGAATGGATATTATATACGAAGAAAAAGTTTCTGGAGCAACAAAGGATCGCGAGCAACTTCAAAAAATGTTAGAGGATCTACAGGAAGATGACATCATTTATGTTACAGACTTAACTCGAATTACTCGTAGCACACAAGACCTATTTGAATTAATCGATAACATACGGAAAAAAAAAGCAAGCTTAAAATCACTAAAAGATACATGGCTAGATTTATCAGATGATAATCCATACAGCCAATTCTTAATTACAGTAATGGCTGGTGTTAACCAATTAGAGCGAGATCTTATTCGTATGCGACAACGTGAAGGGATTGAGTTGGCTAAGAAAGAAGGAAAGTTTAAAGGTCGGTTAAAGAAATATCATAAAAATCACGCAGGAATGAATTATGCAGTTAAGCTATATAAAGAAGGAAATATGACTGTAAATCAAATTTGCGAAATTACAAATGTGTCTAGAGCTTCATTATATAGAAAGCTATCAGAAGAGAACAAATAGTCCTTCCTTACCCCATATTCCAGAAAAGGCCATATAGTTGAATAAATAACTTTTTGTCACGTGATTTTTGATTCCATCACGAGTGATTTCTTAAAAGTTAACAACTATTTTTTGAATGAGCTGCATTTTTCAACGAAAGGATGAGCTTCTAACCGTTAAAAGTAAACATATTCAGCTTGTGGTGCATATACTGGATTGGTCCTTTATATAGGGTAGTAAATAAGATATCTAATCCTTTATTCTTCAGAACATAAACTTTAAATTTAGGGGGAGATTAGTATTGCAAACTGCACAGCAAACAATGGTTAGTATTCCATTCCCATCAGTATGGGGTATCCATGCTGCTATAGCTGGTAAACCAATCGTTTGGGGCGTACTCAACATTAACTCTATTACAGATAACAGGGTAATTGGTACGGTTAATTTTCGTGGTACACCTATTCCTATTAGTGGATATTGGGATGAGAATACTAAACAGATAAGATTTGATTCACCTTATGCTATGTTCTCCGGTACATTAACTATCATTGATGATGCTACAATTAGAATTCGACATTTTATTTTAAATGGACGATTTATTATGAAACCTCCTTCTTTACAAGCAGGCGAATACGGAACATGGATTGCTACAACCGATAGAGCTCTTACCGGATATCCCGTAATTAGTGGTACCTTGCCCCCTGTTGGAGTCTTTTTAACATCAAATATACTTAGTCAGCTACAGCAGAATTATGTAAGATTTTAGGTTTAAATGGAATAAATGTAAAACGGACCTCCATTTTTGTTTTTCGATCCATTTCCAACGTTTAAATTCCTGTGACAAAATAAACTAATTACAAAATTATTTTGGGTGTCTCATAAGAAAAGGTATCTAAACAATTCCTTCGTATTCCAAACGTATACTCGCTACATAGTTTGGACATGTTAAGAGAAACAGAAGGAGGGATTCCAGTTGGAGTGGATTTTTTATCTATACCTGTTAAATATGTTCTTTATCTTATTCATAGCAATTTGGGAAGTACGTAGGCCTGCCAAGGCATTGAATTGGATAATAATCGTCCTTCTTTTGCCAGTCATTGGTTTCTTGCTTTATCTTAGCGTATCAAACCCTAAGTTTATTCATCGAAAAAGATTGAACTCTTCTAAAAATGAATCTAACAAATTACCTGAGACATTCGGTGATTCAGCATCGGTAATTGCCGATGCTTTACGGCATTTCACTGTGAATGGGCTTCGAATGGGCCAAGTCCAAGTGTTTAACAATGGAATAGCAAAATATGAACAACTCCTTGAATCCCTAAAAAAAGCCCAAAAAACAATTGATCTGGAATATTTCATATATCGGAATGACCAAATTGGTAATCGCATCACAGAACTGCTAATCGAAAAAGCAGTAAATGGAGTGCAGGTTCGTTTTATGAGAGATGGCTTGGGGAGTTATAAATTCCCGCGTGAAAAAATCACGCAGATGGTGGAAGCAGGGATAGAATGCAGGACAATATTTCCTTTACGATTTCCCTGGATTTTGTCCAATTGGAATTATCGGGATCATTGTAAGATGGCCATAATCGACGGAAAGATAGCTTTTAATGGTGGCATGAACGTAGGATATGAATATACAGGATTGAAGCCTGACGTTGGCTTCTGGCGGGATACTCATTTGCAAGTCATAGGAGAAGCATAAGTCGATTTGCTGACTGTCTTTGATGTTCATTGGGAAATCGCTGTGCCGGAACGGATAAAATCAAAAACAAATTTGAAAACAAAATCAAAGGTAACGAAAATCAACTCAATCGGCAGAGCAGATCATTCCAAATGGTCAGCCGAATTGGGATCAGAGTTGAGCACCCTTGATGATAAAGAAATGGACATATCCGCAAAAACTAGGACATTGCATAAAGCGTATATCCATACGTTGGAAGGAAACCCTGGAATTCCTACCCCAGTCATTCGGCAAGCTTACTTTATATGTATAACACAGGCGACCAAGACTATTGATTTAACAACACCCTATTTTGTACCAGAAACGGATATTATCATGGCATTAAAGACAGCAGTAGCTCGTGGTGTGCACGTAAGATTGCTGGTTCCTCGCCACATTGATCAAAAAAGCGTGGGCTATGCAAGTCGTACCTATTACGGGGAACTTATAGAAGCTGGGGTCCAAATCTACCAGTACAATAAAGGAATGTTACATGCGAAACTGATGATCATTGATGAGGAAATTGCAGAAGTAGGCGCAGCAAACTATGATATGAGAAGTTTTCGCCTGAATTATGAGGTGTGTCAAGTCGTGTACAGTGCTGATGTGGCAAGAGAACTCACAGAGCAGTTCGAGGGGGATCTTACTGATTCTGTACCATTAAGAATTGAAGACTTGTTGCAACGATCCCTGACCGAGCGCATTGTTGAACAAGGTGCTCGTCTGCTTTCTCCATTATTATAAGTTGATGTATCCTGTTTTTATTGTTCTATCTTAAATCTAGATTTAACTTTGTTTTTAATATATTTCTGACTTATTTGAAAAAAAGTCGAAAACCCGTGTATTATAAGAACTTCCAACATGGGTTTTTTCTTATTTACGATGGAAATTCATTACTAAAAAACGGTAATACTAAAAAGGCAGCTCAAAGAGTTTGAATTCAAAAATATCTGTTACCTTTTCATTTAAATATAGAGGTGATATCAATAGATAATATATTTGAAAATCTTAAGGAAATACGTTTATTAGAAGATAAGCTCTATCATTTAGAATTAAATGGTTGGCTAAAAAATGAGTTTTTAACTTGGGAATGGTGGATACTAGTCGTTTTTTTAGTTGTGCCTTGGGTTATATGGGCTAAACTTGTTAAACGAGACATTATTTTAGAAATTTTGTTATTTGGTACCATAATTATCATAACAACAACCTTATTAGATGTAGTTGGCTTACAATATAGGTTTTGGGATTATCCAATTGCATTCTACCTATTATTCCTAGGGCCTTTCCCTTTGATTTTTCAATGATACCTGTAGCTTACATGTTGTTATATCAATATTTTAGAACATGGAAAATTTTTATAATCGCACAAATCACTATGGTACTCACATACGCCTTTATTGGTGAACCTTTTTCCGAGTGGGTCGAACTTGTGTATTATTATGAGTGGAGATACAGTTATTCATTCATATATTACATCATGGTTGGAATTGTAACTCGAGCTTTAATACTAAAACTAGCCTCTTTATCTAAACCTCAAGATCTTACAACTAAGTAAAATTTAAATTGGAGGAAAAAACGTTGGAAGAAGTCAATATTGGTTTACTGACGATCAAAGTCATCGTTGGTTTTGCCACTTTATTTTTTATCATTATCATAACAGGCAGAACATCCATCTATCAGTTAACCCCGTTTCACTTAGTTTTTGTGTTAGTACTTGGAGATCTTTTAGGAAATACCATTTATGAAGATAAGGTAGGGATTTTTCATTTTTTATATGCCATCGGATTGTGGACGTTTCTTATGTTTGGAATAGAGTTTATGACTCTAAAAAATAAATCGACACGTTCTCTCTTATTAGGCAATCCTAACATCATCATTCGAGATGGTGTTATGGACAGGAAGTTACTTACAAAGAACAAATTGGATGTAAATCAAGTATTGAGTATACTCCGTCAAAATAATGTCTTTTCAGTTCGCGAAGTCAAATACGGTATATTGGAAGCTAATGGGCAAATAAGTTTATTATTAAAATCCAAGTATCAAAAACCAGACAAGCAAGATCTCAATCTTCCAGAAAGTCCAGTAGACCTCCCAACATCGTTAATTATAGATGGGGAAATTTTATGGGATAATTTACATGAACTCGGATTTGATCAACAGTGGTTAGATAACCAATTAACTACCAATGGATATGATAATGTAAAGCGTATACTTTACGCAGATTGGCGAGAGAGTGAAGGCATACATGTAAGTCCTAAATAAAATTTGTTAGGATAAGAGCACATCAATTTTCTTGGTGAATATAAACTTTAGTCTTCAACAATCAGGCGCTTTAATGAAGTAACTAAAGCCTAATTTTTCACTTATAACACCGAGAAATTAGACTTTTTATATTTTGATTTCCTTAACGTTGTAAATCCGCATTTTCCTGACGCTACCCCTAATAGAACCCTGAAAAGAATAACGAAAGATATAGAAATCGGACAAGTATTTAAAATAGAAAAGGTTAATGGGGATTGGGTCGCATTCACGAAAGACAAAAAAGATGGTCAGAGAAAATGAATTATGGTTTAATAAATTACTAATAGGAGTAGTATTTATGAATGACGTTTGGGACGTATCAATGCTAAAAGGTGTAGCGGATGTGTGAGGTTACCAAATAAACGCAACAAGCGCTACAGAAGCTGTCTTGGTCGCTGAACAATCCTTTTTAGGTAAGGTCATAAGGGAGGCTTTAGCGGAGTACGCTTAAGACTAGATGAAGACAATGAATATAAACTCGTTATAAATGTGATGGTACAATAGACAACAAGGCGGACTGAATAAGGTCTGTTTTTTTTGTTTATCAAAGGGTTGTACGAATATACAACCCTTTTTTTTATATTGTCACCTGTAAATCACAATGAATTAATGATACTTGAATTTTTCCAAGCATGTCCCGCATTGTTTTCTCTTCTTGATTTCTTCTGCAGATAAATAGATGTTGTTTGAATCGATTTGTGCCCCAATGCAATTTTAATTTGATCCAAACTCGCCCCTTGATCAGAACTAATTTGTGCAAAAGCATGTCTTAGTGTATGTGGTGTAATTGGATTTTTCCTTGTTTTGATGAAAGGTAAATCCGCTTCATTAATTTTTTTTGTTAAATAATTAGATAAATACTTATAATTGTATGGTTTCCCTTTGTTCGTCATAAAAATATACGAATTATCACTACCATCTAATATAAAATCTAACCGTCTTGTTCGTCGAAATTTCCGTATTTCTTCTATTATATATGGATGTAAGAGTACCTCTCTTTCATGTCTCCCTTTTCCTAATACATATAACCAGTAATCTCCATCCACATAAGAAATATCCGATATTTTACTATGACATAATTCGTTTATTCTAAGCCCTGTTGTAATTAAGGTTGCTAGTAAACCATGAACAATGGGATGGTCTTTATAATAGTCCAATATCTGCACTACCTCATTTTTTCCTAAATCCCTATCTGGCCGATCAATATCCCGCACATTACTACTCAACATTTTTTCATGCAGCGGAACTTCTATATACTTTGTTTTATACAAAAAAGAAAGAAATCCTTTAAGAACTACCATTTTACGACTCAGTGTAGAAACTGCGTATGGCTTCTTCCCCTTCCCTAACGGAGCTGCAGCTAACCACTCTTGAAATTTTCTAATATGTACATGATTGAGTAGTTTAAATACCTGATAGGGATTTTGCTGTGCATTTAAATCTAATCCAATGGAAAAAGCATTTTCTATTATCTGTTTATACATGATAAGTAAATCTCTGCTGTACTCTTTGATGGTGTTCTCCATTTTATTCTTTCGTATATCCATATCTTTCTTTTGGTGTAAAAATAAATACATCATTTCCAAGTCATTTATTTCCTTATTGTTAGATACGTCCTCCATAATGATTAACTCGTCAGGTAAATTTTGAAATAGCGATGGATCTGTTAAAGTTTTTGAAAACGATGCGATGGACGACTGACTTCCAGTAAATTCTAACGAATTTTTGTTCGAATGGAATGAAATTTCCTTTTCTAGCATTTTTTCACCTCTTTTAGCATTTTTTGAAAACAAAGTGATTATATGGTTATATGTGACTCGTTATTAATTTAATTTAGGTATATTTAATATCTACTTCTATATTAGTAGAAAAATACTTTATTTGTCTACTATATATACATATAAATAAAATTAATATTTAAAATACATTTTAATATAAAATAGTAGGTATTATATTTTTTTATATAAAATAGATATTAAACCTTTGTTTAATATTAAGATACATATTATAATCTTATTAATGATAAAAGGAAGAGGTGGATTTTTTGATTAGCGAAAGTTTATACCGAGCATTAGATGAAAGTACTTTTTTTGTAAGTAAATATGAAGTGCAAGTGAAAACTTATTTCTTACAAAAATCCAAATATGGTCTTAGAGTGCAAGTTAGTAGATTTGTAGATAAAAGAGGAAGTTTGAGTCGAGAAAAAGATACAGTGGAGATTAAATTATTGATAGGGGGAGGAGGGGTAGTTATTGATAAAACTTTTAAAAGTATTACATTAGAAAAACCAACAAGAAAAAAGGTAGAAGAATGTATAACAGATTTTTTAGAGAATGCTAGTGAGTATTGTAAACAAAGCAAGAATTAATACATAAATTAGAATTATTCCCCAATTGAATATTGACTATAGTAAATGGTAACATATAAATAGATTATAATATTGAGTTAATATTAAATGATATGTATACACTATTTTAATAATGATTAGTTGGGGAGAATAAAATGGGCCAAGAAGATAAGAAAAAGCAAATTACTACAAAACAGGCTGCAGAATTATTAGGTGTTGCTGAGAATACAGTTTTATCATATTCCAGACAAGGCATATTAACTGCAGTGAATGAAAAAAGTTGGCAAATTGACAATACGAAGTACTTTTATATAGATGATGTAGAAGAGGTAAAAGACAAATTAAAAAAGCCAGGACTTAGCACTGGTGAAGTTGCTGCACAATTAGGTGTATCTACTGTAACGGTATTTAACTATATAAAGGATGGTAAACTTACTGCAGAGAAAGAAGTTTATAGAGGTAGGGAATTATATTTTATTAAACAAACGGAGCTTGAACGTTTTCAAAAAAATTATAAAAATATGAGAAGTAGAAATAATAAAGAGTTTTATTCCAAACCAAATAAACATGGTTGGTTTCAATTGTTTATTCATGAAAGAAGTGAAGAACATGGAAGATTGATGGTTGGGGAAGATGAAGATTACTTTTTATTAACTGCTAGTGGAAATAAGATTCCATATACGAAAATTGAGCAATATGGTTTTAAACCGGTTTATTTAATTGAAAGAGGTTCTATAATTTCCAAAAGGAAATTTGCTAAGTTTGTGTTCCCTTATGAATATAAGGTTAAAACTAATATATACTCTTTCATAGATAAATGTTATGAATATATCACTCCAACAAATATGAAGATGAACATAAATAAACAAACAATCGAGTTAGAAATTAAACCATATTGTTTTCCGTACGATACTTTAGATGAAGAAACGATTAAAACTATTAAGAAGTATATGGTGGAAGGTTCTATAATCTCAACGGTTAAAGGAATTTATATAGATTCTGAATATGAGTTGCTATCTATAGAAATACCTACCCAGGTTAAGGATTCTTTGAAACAGATTGCTTCTGAGGGGAATTTTACTTTAGAAGAGTTGGTTTCTGAAATTCTTTTAGAGTATGTTAACGAAAAACACTAAACTTTTTTATCTGAATAAACTCGTTTTATAGGAAAAAGTAATTTAGACTTTCTGCTAAAATGCAAAAGGATAAGGTGGGTATTAAGCATAGAGCGGAGAGGTTAATTAATAAAATTATTGAAATCTAACATTGAAATTAGAAATTGTCGTATCTTTCGCTATTAATACACTTAAAAAACGAAGGTTTAGAGAAGGAGATTGCATGATAAACACGGTAAGAAATGTTGTAGATGAATATATATTAAAAAGAGATAATATTGGTCCTATTGATCCAGAGAGGGAAGAAATTATTAATCAATATTTTCGAAATAGGAAAGGAGAAGAAATCGCAGAGCATTTAATAAATGCTACTGTTAGTGAAACTGGCGGTTTGACAGCTTTATCGGGATTTTATTATCAATTTTTAGTTACAATTGAATATATTGTAGAGATGTTAGAGGATAAATGGGATTTTGTTATTATGGAATACCATGATGATATTGTAGTAGGTAAAGGCAATAAAGTTCGCTTTGTACAAGTAAAAACTAGTCAGAAAATCAAACTGGAAGTCACGGAGTCTCCTGCTTCAAGTTTATATAGAAGGAGCAATAAAGAAATAAACAAGAAACAATTTCTTCAAGCTAATTCCTGGGTAGATAAATTGTTATTAAATGCAACTCTAACTAAAAAATCTGAAGAATACGAAACAGAATTTCAATTATATTCAAGTTATCATTTTATTCGTACCAAAAATTATAATTTTGATCATTATACAGATAATAAGTTATTTAATAAAGAGGTTTCTTCAGATGATGGTTTGCTCAAAGTATTATCGGAGAAAGTGTTTGACGATAAAGGAACAGAGTTTACTTATTTAAGTTTATGTGGAGAAAGTATAGAGTCACTACTAAAACGTTTTTATTTACATACGGGATCATCTTTGCAAGAAATAGATAAGTTTCAAGATTATTTATGTATGAAACTTAATAGAATTATTTTTAGTGGGTATGGGGAAAATGTATCTATTGCCGTTTCAGATTTAAATTTTATTATAGGGTATTTATTTGAAGAATGTACTGATAAAACTAATATAGAACGATTAATTATTACAAAGGAAAAGATCGTTAATTTATTAGATATCGTTAGAAAGAAAGCACTGTCCCAAGCCAGTTTAATAGTAAACCAGCATGAAGGCATTACTATTATTAATAGAGTTATAGATGAATTATTAAATAGCGTTAAAGACTTTAGAAATTCAGAAATCGTTAATAGTTTAATTTATGAATATAAGAAGTATTTAGAGTGTTGGATATTAAATGAGGGTGGAGATATAAAAAAATTATTTGAACGTCTATTTGATGGCACTAATAAAACCTCAATTTATTCAAGATTAAGCACTAATATGAAAGAAAATAGTTTATTGGAGTTATTTACTCTAATAATAATGCTCACAGTGAGTAAAAATAAAAAGACAAGATTCGATGGAAACGAATCATTGGTAGCGAAAAAATTTGAAGATATAGATGAAATTTTTGCATTTTTAAGATTAGAAGTTGCAAAAAAGAAACCCGAAGTTATTGAAAGATTAAACGGTATTATAAAAAATGCAAGTTTAAAAGAGCAGCTTTATCTAATGGGAATAGATTTAAATATCATTATACAAAATTATAATGATAGAAAGTTTGACAAAATTGAACCTCTCAAGATATACGTTAAGGAATCAATAGATATTGAAGAGTTGGAAGATAACCAAAAACTAAATGAGGTTCCAATCATAGCTAAATTATTACCCGGAAATATTATGAAAGCTGATTTTTATGATGCTTTGGAAGAAGATGATATAGAAAAGTATTTAGTGGAAAGGTTAGAAGAGTTAGAGGAGGGTGTTCTTTGAATAATTTTAATTTAGTACATAATAGACTAATTCAAAAGAATTTTAAAGCATTAGAAAATGAAGAAGTGGAGAAGCTAGGCTTTTCCCTATATGGAAATGAAACAATTAGAGTTTTTCTTAAGCGATTACACATGGAATTAGAACATGAAAATATAAATATCTATTCCAATCAAATAAGAATACTGCTATTAGAGCAAAGTGAAAATATTTATAATAGTTATTTTATCCTTTGTACAGATGAAGAAATAAACTATGAACAGTTTTTCATGATAGAACGTAATAATATAGCGTTAAGAAAGTATGTTGTTAGGGATGAAAATGATTTAAATCGAATTCCATTTTTGGATAATACAGTCGATAAAAAAGGAGGTAATTCAGAAAATTTAAGGGAAACTGAATATAATGAGGAAGTGAAAGTGTTATTTTCTCTTTTAAAACAATATGATAGTGAAAATATTAAATTGAAAGATTATCAAGTTGGGGAAATAGTAAATACTTTAATGCAAGGGATGGAAATTGATTATGAACATTCAAAAGTTGATAATAAAGAATTTTAAAAACTATATGGGAGAGGTCGTATTTGATTTATCCAAGGAAGTTATACTTCTATACGGTGCCAATGGATTTGGTAAAAGTTCTTTCTTTGATGCTATTGAATGGTGTTTAACAGGAAAAATAAATAGATTTGATGGTTCAGAAAATGAGCTGAAATACGATATTGTTAATAAAAGAATTCATATTGAAGAGAGCTTTGAAGTAGCAGTTACTTTAGAATTCGATGGGAATACTTTAATTAGATACTTTAATGTAACAAATGGTAACGTTGGAAATTTGCAAGTGAGAATTATATCAAAAGATGACAATGTTCATATTGGTCAAGAACAAATAGAAAATTTCTTAAAAATGCACACTGCGAATTCTATTACATATGAACGAGGGGGTTTTAGTCAATTATTAAAGCAAGCTTATATTCTATCTCAAGATCAAGTGACAGATTTTATTACAAGTGAAGATTCGAAAGAACGGTATAAAGCTTTAGCTAATATAATGGGTTTAAAATCAATGCTTCTCGAATTTGATAATTTTAAAAGAGTATTAAAAGGTTTAGAAAAAAATAAAGATAATTTATCTGACCAAATTAGTGAGTTAGATAAGGCTATAATAAACAAGAAAGAAACAATGCACTATTTTGAAAGAGAGAAATTAGACGAATTATCGAGTACGTATGGAATTTTATTATCGGATGGCAATACAAAAATCAATGTGGAAAATGAAATAGCTAAAAGACTAAATACTAAAAACCATTTAGAGAAATACATAGAATTTTACAGTAAAATAGAAGATGGGCAAAGAAATAGTAGCCTTAATGAATTGAAGAATCTTTTGAATGATTATGAATCTAGAGAAGAACTTCTTTTAGGTAAAAAGAAAAAAGCAGAACTTCTATTAGAACGTTTAAGCGATAAAATACTGAGTTTGTCAAATTTAGAAGAGAATTTAGAAAAAGTTAACGGATTAAAAGGTGAACTTAATGGTCTACAGATTTTATTGAAAGAGTTAAATGTTGAAGAAAGTAATATCGATGAATTAAATGAAAAGCTTGAATTACTAAGAAGTGAGCAATTAAAGATAGAATACAATTTAGCAGCTGTAAAATTTAAAAGTATAAATATTCCTCTGATTGAAAATGCAAAAAAATCTATTGATTTTATAATGGAAAAATTAGAACGATTAAGTAGTCGATTTCAAAAAAATAATAGTGTATCGGAGAAAATAGAGAGAATTATTGAGGAGAATAAAGATCAAGTTCTAGCTAAATTAATATCAGGCATTAGAGATGTTCAAGTATACACGAATAAATATGATTTAAATTATTGTCCTGTTTGTTCTTCACAAACAAATAATTTAAATAGTGATATAGCTCAAAATTTAAATGATTATTTGAATCAACTTAATGATGAAAGTAGTTATTATGAGAAATCTATAAGCTTATCAAAACATCTTGAAAATAGAAAGAAGAAATTAAAAGAAGAAATTAGAAGGCTAAAAAGAAATCAAGAGGAAAATGAAACTAAAATAAAAAACTTTGATAATGAAATAGCTAATTATAAATCATCAGATTTATTTGATGAAATGTTATTTTCAGAAAAACAATCTATTCTAGAAGAGCATTTAGCAAAAAATTCACTAGAAATAAATCAAAGAAAAGAAGCAATTGAAGTAATTTTAAAAATAGAAAAAGTATCAAGTGATATATCAGGTTATGAAAAAACCTCTAAAGTTACTAATAAAATAAAGTCTGCTAAAGACCTGAAAAAAAGTGTTGATAAGAATACTGCGAGAAAATATTTTGTGAATGCGAAATATAAAAATAATATTTCTTTACTTAAAGAAATAAAGAATAATATTTCAAGCGTAAATTTAATTATTCTCAATCTACAAAGTTTATTGAATGAGAATCAATATAATCAAAGGTTTATAGAAATATTTGATTTTGCTTTAGAATCAATACAAAAAATTGACATTGAGATTGATGAAATAAATTTTATTAAAGATTTGTTAGTGAAACAGGAAATTAATAATAATGTTCTAAAACAAATCTCTAATATCCAAAAAAATAAAAATGATTTAAACTCTAAAATGGGCAAATTGAATTCTTATATAGGTTTATTAGAAAAATATAAGCAAGAAAAACGAAGTTTGATAGGAGATGGGATTTCGGATTTTCTTAATCGAGGCAATTCTACCGTGCAAAGATATTTTAGATATTTAGATCCGATTCCAAGTGATTGTGATTTAGTATTTGAAGGAAGCGAAGAGCAAATAAATATAAAAGTAGCGTATAATAAAGAATTACGTGATAAGCCTGGTGGAAAAAGTAATGCTAAAAATATTTTAAGTTCAGGGCAATTAAATGTATTAGCCATATCTATATTTTTAGCAATTAATAAAGAACAACAAATACATTCACTAAATTTTGTAGGTATAGATGATCCAATCCAAAATATGGATGATATTAATCAATACACTATGTGTGACGTTTTAAATAATATAGAAAAGCAACTCATAGTTTCTACACATGATTTTAATTTCTTAAAATTATTTATAAAGAAAAATGAGCATAGAAAAAATGATATAATTATCTATAATTTAAAAAGTCCTTACATTAGTTCTGACAAATTAGAAATGATTAAATTTGATTCTCATAGATCAATTTGAACAAACTTTTTGTTTATTGCAAAATAAAAGTGCAGAGCTTTGCATAGGTAAAATGCAGGGTCCTGCACTTTATTTTATAAGTGCATAAAAAAAGACTTGCCCGTCACCCCAAGTCCCTCTACTGTAATGGTGTCGAATCATTTACAAGTGGAGGAATATGAAAGGATGCTAGCAATGTCTGGTACTCATTGTATCAAAAACTTGAGAAACAACAAGGGTTTATCTATATCTAAGATCTAAAAAACACTTGGTATTAACTGGAGAACAGCTAAGAAGTATGGGGATAATGAACAATTGCCTCAATCTAAAATAAAGCAGAAGAAAGGAATGATGACTGAAGGTAACTGGGTCGAGATGGTTTCCGATTGCCTCTTTGAGGACAGTAAGTTAAAGAAAAAGTCACGTCATACGAAGAAAGCAATTTTTGAAGAACTTCAAAGTCATAGATTTCAAGGTTCTTACAGAACTGTTTGCTATTTTGTATCTGATTGGGAAAATAGCCATAATGATCACCAAGATAAAGGCCATGATCGTTTAGAACACCCTCCTAGTGAAGCACAGGTAGATTTCGGAATAATGGAAGCAGTAAAAGACGGAGAATTCGTTGATATACATGCCCTTGTGATGTCTTACCCATGCAGCAATGCAGCTTTCGTTGTACCATTACCATCAGAAAACCAAGAGTGTTTTCTTCAAGGGCTTAAATTGCTGTTTCACCAAGCAAAAGGCGTTCCTAAGAATATAAGAATTGATAATTTAACGCCTGCCGTAAAGAAGATAAGGTCAAAGTTTGAAGCTACAAAGGAACAACTAGATAAGATAATAAAAGAGTTCTGTGTAAACTCCCACCAATATAAGAAATTAAGTGGTAAATAATCAGTAATTATTGCTTTTTTCAAAATAATCAACTAGAATTTATATATACATTTTTTTGTAATTTTTATTTTTAGCTATCTTTATGATAAGCATATTCTAATAGACACGAAGCCTTTGGGCCTTTGATTTTTACTTAACAATATTTTTGTTAGGTTAATAAAAGGACCAAAGGCTTTTTTGTGTTTATCACAGAAAGGAGCGGCATGTAATTAATGAAGGGGAAATATTTAGGAAAAGCAGATAGTGCTAACTTAGTTCCTGGAATGAGTTATTACTTATTTGAAAATGGTAAGGATTATTTTTATGTTTCTCGTTTTAACAATAAGAAGGCTCATTTTGGTTGCTACGAAAAAACACCTTTTGAAATTAATGAGGAAACAAGGGAGAAAAGTGAGGTTACATTTAAAGTAAGCAGTTCAGGACAGATTTCATTTTTCTAAAAGAGATCAGTTGGCATTTATCATTGGTTTTTAAATAAAAAGGGAGGCAAAAGAATGGAAACTTTAATAAATACTGTAGAACAGGTGAACTTTAAAGTTGAAACTTCATGTTTTAAAACTTATGAATTTTCCACGCATAATGGATTATATGTTGAAGAGGCACAATCGGAGTTTAGTTCATTTCGTTTAATGATCTATAAAAATGAAGAAGCGGCTATATTTGTTGCAAATGAGTTTGATTATGATATTAGCGAAGAGGTTTCTTATTTATTTGATATCGAAAAGATTAAAAATATTTGTGAAAACCAAAAGGATGTACCAGATTTCTCTGATGATTACTATAAAGAAAATTAAAAATTCTGATATTTTTTTGAAATCATATTAGTAATAATTGGTACAGGTTAAATGGAGGAACTGAGATGTATTACGATCGTGAAATACATATAAGAGTGGAAAGAGAGAGAAAAAGAATAATCGAATTCCTAAAAGAAAAGGGGATCACACGAAATAAAGATGATGAAAAAATAGATGATTTAACACTTTTGTCATTAACTTTAATGGAAAATGAATTACTAGCAGATATAAATACCAAAAAAGTATCTATATAGGAGGATTATTTAATGATTAGTTATACTGAAGAAGAAAAAGAAGTTGTGACTAAATTAGTTATGGAGTTAGCAAGAATAGATAATAAGAAAAGAAGAAAAGATTTAGTTTGGTGGTATTCCATGGCCAGTGGAATCAATAATAATGAAAAAACTAAGAAAATCATGGAGGATATAGAAGCAATTTAGCTTTGCCTTTTCTGAAAGGAGAGTTTAGTTTTTTTTGGGTTGAATTTTTCTATTTTTATCCTTATTATAAATATATAGGAAATTAGAAGAGTGAATATAATATATTGAGAAATGGGAGCACCCCAATTACTAAGTAAAGTCTTAGTATATTGGAGTGCTCTCTTTTTTGGAAATGAGGGGTTTAGATGAAAAAGATTATTTCCACTTTATTTATTTTATTTTTATTAAGTGGATGTTCAACAGATAGCCTAGTTACTTACCAGTCTAAAGAGAACTACAAGACTGATAATCAGGTAGAAAAGGAGATTTCGTTTAAGAAGTACTTTAATGATGTCAATCGTTCTAGTGAAAAGGCAGCTGATATTAAAACAGAAAAACACAAAGCTATAGTAAAAAAAGTGATAGATGCTGACACTTTAGTTTTGGAAGCAGATAAGTATACCGCTTTGAGGTTAATCGGAATAAATGGACCTGAAATTACAAAAGGGAAGAATGAGCCATTTGGACAAGAAGGTAAGGAATATCTGGCTAACCTTATAGAAGGAAAGGAAATTACCTATCAATTGGATCCTAATGCTGATGAAAAGGATAAGTACGGAAGAATTTTGGCGCATGTCTTTTTAGATCAAATTAGTATTCAGTCATATTTATTAAAAGAGGGATATGTTAAATTAGCTTACTTATTTGATGAATATGAATTTATTGATGTCTATAAGGATGCAGAAAATATAGCAAAAGAAAAACAATTAAATATTTGGAGCATCCCTGGTTATGCAGATACTGACTTAAATGGTTTTGTTAAGTAATACAAAGATATTCTAAAACAATAAAATTGGAGGAATACTCATGTATAAACTAAGAGATCAAATAGAGCGGGTAAGAGAAGAAATGTTAAAAATTGCATTCTCAGAGGGATTTAATTCTCCCGAAGCAATAAAGAAGAGTAAAGAGTTAGATGAATTAATACTAAGATATCAGCAAATGAACCAAAATGAATCGGTAGAAGTTAGAATTTGTTAAGAGGGTAAGAATAGTTTAGGAGGGGACATAATGATAGATTGGAGAGAAGAAGACGTTAATAGATTCTTTAGCTATCATAAAACAATTACTTATTATGGTGATGAAATACCTAAGTATCTGGTTCTAGAAAATCCAGATGGGGACGGTTGGATAATTGGTATGTTTTATCCATTTATAGGAGGAGAGTACGTTCCATTAGAAGAAGCGGGAGACGTACGACTATTATTTTCTACATTAAAGTCAGCAAAAAATTATGTGGATTTTAATTTATGGTGAGAAGTGATCAAATAATAAAAATTCTTAGACTTGAAAATTTATATCTAGTAAAAAGGGATAGGTTTACTATCTCTTTTTAAATTGTGTAGTGTTATAAGAAAGAAAATCGTATAATAAATGTATAACCATTTTTTCTTTTTTCTTTTTTGGCAATCCTATTTAGGATTAGCGTCTTAACTAATAAACACGCAGCCTTTGGGCTAATAGGCATAATACATGTAACGCATGTATTTATTGTCTATTGCCTCAAAGGCTTTTTTGTGTTTGCGCAAATTTTTCAAGAGAGGTGAATAGGCATGTTAAATAAAATAATTTTGGCTGGTTGTATTGGATTTGGTATGGGAGTTTTAACTCACGCAAAGAGGTATGGGACAATAAAAAAACCGAGGAATAATAAACTTACATTCTATCCGGGTTTCTTATTGGATGGTTGTTTTGGAGCTGTTGGAGCTATTGTTACGATTTTATTCAGTGATCCAAATGGAACGGAACGAGTAATTTTAACATCAATCTTAGGTGGATATGTAGGTGAAAATGCAATTATTAAAGTTGAAGAATCACTTCAATCAAAGAAGGAAAGCAGAATAGAGGAAATAAACAGAAAGATAAATCAGGATCTGTAGTGTTTATTTTTTCAACATGATTTCGATATGTTATAATATTTATAACAATAATCGTAGTATAGTGCAGAAGAGCATAGAATATAGTCGAGGTAAGATAGACGAGAGGAGAGAAATCATGAAACTGAATGATATCCTAACGGAAGAAGAAAAAAAACAAGTTAATGATTTAATGGTAGAGTTAGACGATTGTATTACTGAACGCCAAATGGATAAGATAACTAAGGCTATAGAAGAGATTTTTAATGAAGCTAAAAAAAGATATTATGAATCAATAGGTTCAAATAAAGAGCAAGCCGCTTCATTACAGGAAGATAGAAGGATATTTCATAGAAGATCCCCTAAGCGATTAAGAAAAGTATCATCTTACTGAACAGAGAAGAGATTAATAATCTCTTCTTTTTGTTTTGTTTTTGATAAGTACATAAGCACGATTCTTATGAAAATAAGAAAATAAAAGTGCTTATAGGATAAAGGAACATTAAATTAATGAAAATTAATAACAACTAGACTTTTCGTTATATGGTTGCTATAATTTACCTATATAAATAACGAAGAGGGAATCCCCCTAGATGAAGACATATAAACTGTATGTCTTATTCTAGGGGGATTTTTTTGTTGAAAGGAGAAAAAACGTCATGGAAAGAGAGAAAAAACTGAAAGAAGGCACATACTGTACGAATGTTTTATTAAGATGGTTAACAACAGATTTATTATTAACTAATAAAAGGTTTAAAGGGTATGATCGTAATACCGTTTTAGGTTTAATGCCTATAGGAAAAAATGAAGTTACTATGTCCTTAAAGAACATAGCTAGTGTTTCAACATCAACAAAATTTCATCTAAAGAGATTTTTGTTTGGTCTGTTTTTTACATTCATATTAGGACTTCCTTCTTTTGTTAATGGTGATTTTTTCATAGGATTAGTCCTTATTCTTATCGGTATTGTTCCCTTGTTTAACAGTTATACTTGTTCGTTAAATGTATCGAATAATGGAGGGGTAGCTTTACCTATTGAGATTTCTATACTGGAAAGAGGGAATTTACAAGAATTTGCAAATGCGATTAATGACACAATTGCTGAAGTAGAATAGGGGGCTTAGAAACAAATGTCTCTATCTTCAGAATTAGTTAAAAACGACTTTATTCAATTTCCTACAGATTATACAGATATGGTAATTAGATATGAATTAAGTAAATATGAATATATTGAAATACCCTTTATTAAAAAAAAAATTGAGAGTAAAGAATTAGCAGAATTAATTATAGAAAAAAGTAGTAGAGAAGAGAAAAAAACGCTTGTTGAGATGATAAACCGTATTCAAAAAAGAAATAGCTCGACAAAAGGGTATTTGGGGATCCTAGCAGTAGCTTTATCTACCAAAGAGTAATGTTTGAGAAAGTAATCACTTGATTTAACAAAGGTTTGATAGAGAGTGAGAAGTAAATGTGTATAGGAAAAGTACTTTTTGGTCTGAATATGGGCATTGTGCTAGCATTACCTCAATTAATCCTAATTTTAATTGATTATTTAAAGTGTTAATACATGAATATGTTGAACAAATTGAAAATTCAAATGGGATAACCCCAAGATTCATAGAGAGACATTCATTTCTATGTATTCTTGGGGTTATTTTTTGGGGAGGGTTAAAATGAGTAGTAAAATTAAAAGTATCACTTTTCTTTCTGCTATTGGGTTATCCATAGGGTTGATAAATGGACCAATCCATGTTGATGCAAATGAGAGTGAAAAAGAAATAACAACGATTGATTCGATTGATGAATATAATAAAAATTTGAAAGAACAAATTGTAAAGATGGATAAGGCTATAAATATAACCCAAAATGAATTAGTTTTAAAAAAAAGGCAACTAAATCATTTAAAAACAGCAATAGACTTAAATAAAAAGCAGGTAAAAAAAGTTAAAGATGAACTGGCCGCGAAAGAACATGAATATCAGGAAAAAAAGAAAAGTTCGGTGAATGATCTACCCTTTCTTTCGGATAATTTGGCCGGGATAAATGAAGATATTATTATAAAGAAGCACGTAAAGAACTTTAATTTCGTAGAAGATTTGAACAGAGATTTTACGTATTTAATGGAAAAACAAACATTACTTAATGAATTTAGCGATTTGAATGAACAATTGCAACAACAACAGGAAGCTTCCAGTAAATTAATAGATGCATTGAATGAAAAAGAGGATACTTATAAAGTAGAAAAAGAAAAATTAGAATTAAAAAGCAAAACTTTATCAAAGGATAAAGAGATGATTGAAGCCGCTATTACTAATGAAAATGCCAGGGTAAATGGAGAACGATTTGAAAGTGATTTTTACCAAAAAAGCATTACATCATCTAAAGAGGTACCAGAAGAATATATGCTATATTATCTTTATGGTGAACAGACATATAACATACCATGGTATTACTTAGCGGCTATACATGCTGTAGAAACCTCCTTTTCCACTCATGTTACCATGGAATCCAGTGTTGGAGCCATAGGACCTATGCAATTTATGCCTTCTTCATGGGTAGGATATAAGTACGATATTGGTGGAGGATTAGTAGCTGAAGATATAGACATCACCGATTTAGAAACCATAAAAAGAGGAAACGGGTTTGGAATTGATGCTAATAATGATGGAAAAGCAGACCCATGGAATCCAGCGGACAGCATTGCAAGCGCAGCGTATTACTTAGCCTCTCATGGATTTGAAAATAACAAAGAGAAGGCAATATGGGCCTATAACCATGCAGATTGGTATGTTGATAAAGTTATAAAGTTAGCAGAGAGCTTTAAGTTCCAAAAGGACATATCTATAATCGATCTAAATATTAATAAAAGTAGTGGGATTGATGTTACAACAGTAGGATATAAGTGGATAAATAATTCTTATTACGTATTTGGAGGAGGAAGGAGCAAAGAGGATATAAGTAGAGGGTATTTTGATTGTTCTAGCTTTGTTCATTGGGCATTTGAACAAGTTGGAGTAACCTTAGGCAATAGAAGCGGAGTGACAACAGACACTCTTAAAGAAATGGGGAATGCGGTTAATTATGAAGCTGCTAAACCAGGAGATCTCGTATTCTTTGATACTTATAAAAAAGATGGGCATGTTGGGATTTATTTAGGAGAAGGGAAATTCATCGGCGCCCAAAGCTCTACCGGAGTTGCAATTGAAGATATGGAAATAGGATATTGGAGTCAAAAGTTTAATGGAAGAGTTAAAAGGATTACCCATTAATGACATGCTGGAGGAATGGGAAATGGATGATAAAAATCAGAGCGAAAATAGACGATGTGATTATCTTTTTGAGAGCAAACCAAGAGGTGACAGGAGTAGTAACCTTAGTTAAGGAAAATTCAGTTATTGTTCAGTTATCTTCTTATGATACAAATTTTCTTCAATATGAAAGTAATTTAACAGTGGTTAATCATAAGAATTACACTGTACTAGCAAATTAATCTATATAACTGCTGAACCTAAAGTCTTTCTAAAAAGGAAACTTTAGGTTCTTTTGGTAGTTTTGATATAAAAAAGAAAAATTTAAAAGAAGAAGGTGATGATTTGATATCAGTCATAATGTTTTAAAGAAAGTTGGAGTCTCTTTTACTAAGAAACACCTTACATAGTTATTAAAAGAGAATCCTCCCTTGCAAATCTAAAATCTCTGCTATTGAAATCTCTGCTAGGATGACATTTAAAGGGATGAAACCTGCTACTAATGCTGTTCAACTTGTAGCGAAGAAACATATGAAATGCTAACATAGAAAATAGCTATGAGTATAGAATTTTTTGAATACAATGAGGTGATACGGGGTTATGTTTGATTTTATGTCGGAGATAGATAAATATAGAAATAAGAGATCTTTTTCTAAAGTAAACTCACAGGACTTGAAAAGCGTCTTAAAAAATGAACTAACTAAAATAGGAGATGATCCTGAAAAATTAGTACTAGATGTAGTGTACAAAAATGAAGAAATATTAATTGTATATCGTAATAATCTTGATTTAGAGGACAAGTATGGAAATTTTTTCATTGAACTAAAAGTAATTACTTCTCAAGGCGTTCTAAAAGACAGGGTTAGATTGGCGGCGAAATATATAATGAGAGAAGTAATAGAAATTCTTGAAATACAAGTATTTGGAGATAATCAGCATAGGGGATATGGTTCAGTTTTATTAACTGCTTTGATTGATATTGCGCTAGAGAATTCTATTAAAGAAATATCCGGATGGATTTCTTATGCTGATGAGGATCATTTTGATAAACTAGATTATTTTTATAAAAAACATGGATTTGCTGTATTCTGGCTTGATAACAAAAGACATGTTCATAAAGCAGCTGATATTATTTGGATAAATGATAGATATTAATTAACATTTTAATCATTTTTGAATATGGAAGTTGCTTAATAGAGGAGAATATAATGACCGAAATTAAATATGAGAGCTTAGCAGCTAAGAAGGATCTTGGTGAAGATGATGTAATTAAGAAATCCTACTTTTATGCATTAGATGAAGCGTTAAAGGAAAGGGATAATAAGAATATTGCTATTACAGGTGGTTATGGTGCGGGAAAAAGCACTATAATAGAATCTTACTTTGAAAAAAATGATAAAAAAGCAAAAAAAATGATGCGAGTATCAATTGCCACATTTCAATTAGAACAGAATTCGGACCCGAATTTAAATGAAAATCTACTAGAACAACAAATTTTGCAACAAATGTTTTACCAAGTAAATCCAGACCAAATTCCTAATTCAAGATTTACTAAGATTAGCGATTTAAATTTTTGGTATGTTTTTCGTATATTAGTATTTCTGATGTCCACCATAATTTTTACTTATTTATTAATAAGTAATGAATGGATGAATAGTCTTAAAGAAGTTTTAATTGATTGGGTGGGGAAAGGATTGTGGTCAAACGTAATGTTATTTTTAGGATATATAATTTTAACATTACTTTATGCTCCTGCTATTTATTTGATGTTAATGATTTTTAGAAAACTAGGTGTTAGTAAGTTTGGAATTGCAAATGCAAACATTGAGTTTAAATTGCAGGATGGAAACACTGTATTTAATAATTATATGGACGAAATAATATATCTCTTTCACAAATCAAAGTACAAATATATTGTATTTGAAGACTTAGATAGATTTAAAAATTTAAAGATATATGAAAGCCTTAGGAGTTTAAATACTACACTTAATAATTCAGCCCTATTAAAAGATTCAGATATAAAATTCATCTATGCATTAAAAGATGATATTTTCACTAACGAAGATGAATCAGAGCTAATTAATAATCGTACAAAGTTTTTTGATTTTATAATACCAACAATTAAAGTTATGCATAGCTCTAATGCTGAATCATTTCTATTGGGCAAACTAAAAGATGTAATTGAAGAAGAGAATTCAATCGGAGTAGTCAGTAACCAGCAAAAAATAAGCAAAAAGTTAATAGAAGATCTATCCTTATTTATTAATGATATGCGTACCCTCATTAACATTTGTAATGAATTCCAAGTATACCGTACTAGGTTAGAAGACTCTAGTGTTATTTATGATCAACTTTTTGCTTTCATTGTTTATAAGAATATCTATCCTAAGGATTATTCACATTTATTAGAGAATAAGGGATTAGTTTATAGAATTTTTAATAATAAAACAGAAATTATTTCAAACTTAAAAAATAAGATATCAGAACTAGAAAATAAAACAAAAAATGGAATCGGTAATATAATAACGTCTAAAGAAGATGTTGCTATGTTGTTTGCTAGAAAACAAAGATTAATGGATACGGTTTTAAAACAGGAACATAATATAATATTGAACATGACTAGTTATTCTAAAGATTATACGGCTGTTGGGATAAGTGTGCTTGATTATATTATGAATAATGGAATAGTTGGTCAATTTGGGGTCTACTCCAGGGATAATCATTATAATATGATAAATTCATATTCAAATTTAGAAGAATTTGTTACTATTGATAATACTAACTTTTTAAATCTATACAAAGATTTTGATCGAAATATTGTTCGACAAGAACTAGAAGTAGATGTGCAAATTAAAAACCTGGAGAAAAAAATAAAAAATATACAATCCAAGTCTATCTCAAGGTTAATGTTAGAAGATAAAATAGATCTTCATGTTGATTTATCTAATAAAGGATTACTGCAGCTACTTATACGAAATAATTGGTTAAATGAGTCTTATGAAGATTATTTGTCAGTTTTTCAGGAAGGTTCACTAAAAAAATTAGATATAGAGTTTATTCAAGCAGTTAAAAGAGGATTGGATGACAAAAAACATCTAGATGCTCCTTTAAAGAGTATTGAGAAAATCTCAAAGAAAATTAGAGTCGATGATATATCTAGTGTAGCTGTACTTAATATATATTTTATTAAATATTTACTAGAGTTTAATACAGAAGAAAATAATGAAAAACTATCGAAGATAATAAATATTTTATATATGGATATTGAGCAAGAGGATAGTGAACAAGAAAAAAAGATTGAAGAATATATAGAGTTTCTTGAAAGTTTACGGGATGAGAACGACCAATCAGAAAACCTAATTAGAAAGTTTCTGAAAAAAGCTATTACTAACGACATTGATATATGGGATATAGTAGTAATGAATGAGGATATTCCTATTGTACTAATTGATAAATATGTAAATTTAATCTTAATGAATGCCGATTCTATTGATTTAGAAAAATTGAAGAGTATTGATAATTTACGTCACTATATCTCAAAAGAAACTGATGTAACTAATATTTCTCTATCCGAAAACTTTCTTAAAATCGTTGGAAAACTAGATATTAAATTTAGTTCTTTAATTGGTTTTTCAGATGAAGTACTCGCTTGTTTAATAGAGATAGATGCTTACGAAATAACTCTTGAAAATTTAAGTGAAATATTTAAAGAACAGAAAATTTCTATAGAATTAATTAAAGGAAATAAAAGTGTTGAAAAATATACCTTTAATAATTTTGATATCTTAATAGATAAAGTTTTAGTATTTCAAAGTGAATATAATGAAAATGAAGAGGTATTAATCAACTTTATTAATACTATTGAAGAAGAAGATTATTCTATTCTGGAACCCTTGATAGTAAAATGGAATGGTACTGTAAGTGACTTATCTGCCATAAATCCAATTAGTTTGTTAGAAATGTTATATAAGAATAAAAAGTTTTCTCTCACTTGGTCAAATATAAAATATTGTACAGAGGCATTTAAAAATAGCAATATTAGCTTTAAAATTGGCCATTTATTATCAACTGATGAAAATTGGTTAGATTTAATAGAAAATAGTTTGAATTCTATACAAGAGGTAAATGCTAATAACGGCTTTTATAATGGATTTGTTAACTCGATTTTGGAATTAGGTATCCAAGATTATTCCTTGTTAGAAATGTTTATTAAAAAGTTAAACTACCCTGTAAAATTTGATACCTCTTTTCATATAAATCAGGAAACATTGAATGTGCTTATTGATAATGAATTACTTATATGGGATAAATCCGTATATATTCATTTAGAATCTTTAAATCATAAAAATAAGTATGTCTTAGACAAATTTAAGGATGCAAAAGAAGATATATCTTCTCTGATTTCAGAGAATGAAATGGAATGGTCGTTAAATATTTTAGAAATAATTCTCGAGGAAGGTAATACAGAAACTGTAACTATTAAGAACTACCTTAGTAATAAAGTTTCAGAGATACAGCTACGAGAATTTAAATTTATATTAGAAGAGGGATTTATCAGTTATGATAATGATATCCTTCAGTCATTGTTAAATGAACCTAACAAAAGTGAGTTAGTAATTGAATACCTACTATTTCTGTTATTAAATGGTCGTGAAGAGAGGGTAATAAAAGTATTTGAAGAAGATGAAATTACTTGGGATTATAGACTCTTTGAAGAGGTCAGAAAAATAAGTGCCGACGCTGCAAGTATATACTTAATAGATAATAAAGAAAAAATAGATAGTATTCAAATGGATCAGAAATTATTTGAAGGACTAATTAAACACTCAGCGGACGTCAGCTTAAGTCTGTCTGTAATTAACAATAATTATCTAAATATCAATATTAACTCAGTTGTTTCCAAAAAAATATACGAGCATTTTCAAAATAATAGTGAACTTGTTATTGATACCCTAGAAAATGTGTCTATCATAGGAATAATCAGAAATTTACCTATAGAAAATGCTTCAACTATGTTATTAGAGTTATTGAAAGTAAAACTTTTTGATCGGGAAGAAACATTTATAGTCCTCTCACAAATACAAACACCTTTTAATGAAATAAAGAGAAACGGTAAAAAGGTAGAGATTGATACTGTAGATAATAATATAAGCGAACTATTAGAGTACTTAAAAGTAAATCTACAAGTAATACTTGATTATACAGAAGAAGAAAAAGGTTATATTGTTAGAAATAAAAGGAAGTAGTTTTATTTTATGTTATAAATCGTAGAGACATTGATTTTTTCGAAAATGTAAGACGCTCAAAACTATAGATGATCTTTATTAATAAAAATCCTTTGCTATAATAAAATGTAGAGAAGGATTTTTTTATATAATTTGGATTATACTAAAGAAGGGACAGCATTTATAGCAGGTGTTTAACTATTCGTATAATACAAATTTTACGAATAAATATATAGAAATCAGAATGTATGTTTGGTATAATAAAAAGGATTAGAATAATCAATATTCTAATCCTTTTTATTATAGGTATGGGAACTACGCACCGCTGATTCAATGGCGCAGTGAGTACTTCCACCAAGTAATAAATAACGTGTCGCTATTTAAAGGCGCAACAAGTTATGTATTACTATACCCAAAATTAATGATTTATATATTATTATGCATGATTATAATTAAATTGTAAAGAGGGATTTTATGGAAAGAGACTTTGGGAGTATAAATTTAAAAATATTTTTTGATGAAAGCGGTAAAAATCAAACAAAACCTCATTTAATGGGCGGTTTAGCAATTCCAGAGTCTTATTATAACTCGCCTAAAGTACTTGCTTTAAATGAATTAATAAGAAAAAAAGAAATTCATTGGACTGCCTATGGAGGTGATAGTACAGAGAGAAATATAATTTGGAAAATAATATTGACATTGCTAGAACACCAATACCTATTGAAAATGAATGTTATTTCTTATAACCAGTCAAAGATTGAGGAAATTTCCAAAAAAATCAAAAATGTTTATGAAAATATTGCTGATCAAACAATTTATATGAAATTTCCTGAAAGGATAATATATGGACTTTTAAGAAAATATGGTTCTCATGTTCACTTAAATACTCAAATTTATATAGAACATGATACCACTTATCAAAATAAAAATTACGATTTAAGAAATCAACTTTTTGAACAGTTGAATATACAATCTGTTTATAGAGGTGAACATTTTACTATCCAAGAATCTAACTATTATTCAAAACAAGAAGAAGTTGGTATTGAATCAATAGATATTCTTTTAGGTATGGTACGTACTATAATTCGCAACGACTCCCCTACTTCCAAGAGAATTAGAGAAAAAAATAATCTAGTTATGAAGTTGCTTCTAAATGAAAAATTTTATCGTTTTATTACGCAAATTAAATACTTTGAATGGTCAAATTCTCCAGAATTAATTGAAGTAGACTTTGAAAATTATGTTCATATTTTTATGAGTTCAAATCAGACATTCGAATGAGAAATCTAGGATGGTGGTAAATTTGAAATATGATAAATTATATCTTATTAAAGTAGCAAAAGAGAATGCAGCATATTTTTCATCAGTTTCAACCTGGAATCAGCATGCTCAAGAGAATAATCTTCCAAGAGCAATGACATTTTCATATTATTTTGGGAGTTGGAATAAGGCTAAAGAGGAATTGTTTCCGAACATTGAAGTTTATAATCCATTCTTATCTGATTATACCAAAGAAGATCTTATAAAATTCGCTGAAACATATAAAAAGGAATTTACTACAGCTAGAAACTGGAATGATTTTAGTAAAGTACAGGGTCTTCCATCTTCCAAAGTTTACATTTATATATTTTCTTCATGGAACAACGCTAAGAAAGTGATTTTTAACAATTCATCTGTTAGAAAACGATATTATGAAGAAGATGAACTAGTAAATATTGCTTTAAAACACAACAAAGTTTTCACAACTATTAGTCAATGGACAACTTATTCTAAAATTAATAATCTCCCCTCTTCCAAAGTCTATGAACAACGTTTTGGCAGCTGGAATAAGGCTAAAGATAAAATATTTAATTCTTAAAGTAATAGAAGATGTTCCTCTGCCATCTGTTATAAATGTAACTTCATTTTTTATTATTATTACTTCAATGATTTAAAAAGGAGATGAAAAAAATGACTAAAATAGTTAGTTTGTTTAGTAGAAAACCAAATATGCAATATTTTTACAAAATTTTATCAAGGTTTGAGAGAGAAGTAGATTTCATAGTAGCTGATTATGCTCAATGGAGTGAAAAAATAGAAAAAGCAGATTTTGTAAGTAATGTAAATCTATATAAAAGACAAAACAGTGAAGAAACATATGAGGAATTATTTGCTAGGATTTCGAGTTCATTAACGGTGATAGAATCCCTCTGGAATTATTATGTTTTTGAAGATGATTTTATTAAGCGTACAAATGAATTAAATAGGAAAATAACACAACTTAAGAAAAGTGTGAGTATGGTTAAACAGAAATCAGATGAAATTACACAGGAATCCTTTTCACATATATTAAAAAAGATATGTGAAGAAAAAAACAATACAATAACTAGAGAAAATATCAAGAACATTTTATCAGTTTCTTATTCTGATTTTATTAATGAAATATTGATTCTCCCAATACATATAAAAAAGAAAGCCTATTTGTCACTAATTGAAACATATATTTTGGATTGTCAACATGGTAACTTTCGTTCTAGTAAATTTTCAATGAAAGTAGCTGAAGGTATTCATAACTTACCTTTTTTCTTATCCCGAGACCTAGAAAATTTTGAAGATGATTATTTTTGGCATCCTATTTTCAATTCTAAAACAAAAAATTATTTAGTTCAGCATTTTTTTAAAGGGTTAGTAAGTGCAATTGTATATCATCCGTCAGGGAGTGATTATTTAAATGAAAGCAATACCTCAAAGAGACATGAAGCCCATTAAAGAAAAGGTAGCAATACGGTTAAAAGCAATTCAAAAAGAGTATAGTCTATCTTTATCAGAAATGGCTATGTTATTAGAAATTCCAAAAGCTACTCTCAATTCGTATCTTAGAGGCTTAGCATTACCACCACTTTCGGTAGTAGAAAAATTTAAATTTAGCGATTTAGATGTTGAATGGCTTTATTACGGAGATATAGTTGAATATATAGGAGACTATTTGCTATTCAGAGGGCATGGGAAATTTCTAGATAGTCACCCGAATACTCCGCAGATGGTGTATCTGATGTATGACATAACTACTAGTGGTTCCAATCCTTCTGAAAAGGTAAGTTTAACAGATAAAGATATAGAGAGATTTTTTGAGAAGTACTATCGTGAGTGTATTAAACAAGTTTATTAAAATAAAATAGTTTTAGAATTTGAACAACGTTTTGGAAGCTGGAATAAGGCTAAAGATAAAATATTTAATTCTTAATATAGTTGTTGAGAAAAATAACTAATTCGGTTTGAAAGGAGAGTAGAATTATGAAACTTACTGGTTTAAAAGATTTATATAAAAGTATGAAACAACAAAATATTGATAGATACCAATTCGACTTTACATACTATAATGTAAAATTTGATGTACTTTACTTTATAGATGAAGTGCCTAATAAATTGGGATTCGGGATAAAGACACATAATTATTATTTTGAAACAGAAGTTAAAGCTGGATTTTATATAAGAGAATTTATAGACGGTGTTTGTCAACATAGTTGTCGCATTTAGTTACTTTAGTGTTGTGTTCAGTCAAGGCTACCGCGTTACGCTTGCTGGCCTGATGATTTGAATGGAAAGGAAATCCATTCTTTCCATTCAAATCATCAGGGAATAAAGTGTATTAAGGCGGACTCAACGTTTCCTTTTTCCCTCATCACGCATTGGATTAAGTGCTACTTTTTCAATAGGTGTCCAATTTCTTAGACTCCTCGCCCAGCGTTCTGGATGCTTCGCTTTTGCGGCTTCATATACGTCTTTTCTCTTTGTCAATATGGTTACGTGTTCTCCGGCATGACACTGTGCCGGTGTTACATAATTCAGCCCACTATGCAGATGAATATGATTATACCAATGGACAAATTGGTGTGCCCATTGTCTGGCTTCTTCAAGTGAGGTAAAGCCCTTATGCGGATAATCAGGGCGGTATTTAAGTGTTCGAAACATGGCTTCTGAATAAGGATTATCATTGCTTACACGTGGTCTTGAAAAGGAACTTTGGATCCCCAACTTCTCAAGTAAACTTAAAAAAGTCTCAGCTTTCATCGGACTCCCATTGTCTGAATGCAACACCAGTGGTGCCCCTTGGATTTTCTCATTAATGACTGCTTTTTTTACAAGTGATTCAGCGTGTGTCGCTTCTTCCTTTTCCCATACTTCCCACCCAACTGCTTTTCTACTAAATAGATCGAGTATTAAATAGAGGCGATAATACAAGCCTTTCACAGGTCCACCAAGCCACGTAATATCCCATGTCCACACCTGATTTGGCGATGTGGCCAGATGACTCTCGGGGATTCTTCGTGTTGGCTTTTGACTACGTCCACGGTGGTGTTGCATCTTTCCTTCACGTAAAACACGGTAAAACGTAGATTCTGACGCAATATATGTTCCTTTATCCGCAAGCTTTGGGACAATTTGTGTCGGCGGTAAGTCGGCATATTCTTCTTGTGTAACAACCTCGAGTATTTCCTTTTTCTCTTCCTCGGACAACTTATTTTTTGGAACAGGTCTTTTCGCAAAGGGACGCTGATCGACCTTAACCTTACCATCTGCCACCCAGCGCTCGTAGGTTCGTACACTAATATAAAGTTCCTCACAAGCCTTCGCTAACCGCGCACCATTTTGATTGGCTTCTTGGATGAGTTCTACAGCTAATGCGCGATTTGATGGGCTAATCATTCTTCCTCGTCGTCCCCCCAAATCGCTTGGGCCTTTTTTCTAAGTAATAATAACGCCGCAGCTTCCGCTAATGCTTTCTCCTTCTTTTGAAGATCTTTTTCTAACTGTTTTGCCCGTTTCTGTTCTTCCTTTAACGCACCAGATAACTGCTTTGATTGATCAAATACTTGTCCGTTTGCCTGGAGACAAACAGATCGCCATAATTCAATCTGTTCACGGTACAAACCCTTTTTACGACAGTATTCAGCCAATTCCGTTTCGTTCATCGCAAAGGTCTCCATCACGATTAAAAACTTATCTTGACTGGTCCATTTGTCACTTGTTTGTCCATTGCCAGGCGTTGCCACACCAGCTTCACGTGCAGCCTTACGCCACTTGTACAACGTTGGTTCTGTGATGCCTTCTTCCTTCGAGATAGTAGCCACTGATTCGTTATGTGGTGGCATCATTCGTTTAACAATTGCCTCTTTTTGTTCCTTCGAGTATCGTACTCCATTTTTTTCTTTCATATCGATCGACCTCCGTGTTATTTACTTAAAGTATAACACTAAAGTATCGTACGACATCTATCCTAACAGAGGGGGTAGAAGAGATAAGTACATTTTACAAAATTATGAAATTTAAAAGCAACAAGGAATCCCCATTTAAACCCAGTTATTTTTTTGAAGTATTTAATAAGCAAATACCTAATCAAGCTTTAAGAACGAATGTACCTCGTCCTAGTACTATTGCTACTTATAGAAAAGACGTGGATGAAGCAGACAAGATTTATTTTAAAGGCTGGATAAATCACAAAATAAAAAAAGTATCACCAGAAAATCTGGATAAAACTAAAAAGCTCCTCTCTTATAAGGCTTATGTTATGTGTAAAAATAAAAATATTAGTAGTAGTTGGAGTCCTAATCCTACGGATGAAAAACAATACGATTTATCAAAAAAAATGGAGTTCATGGAGGAAGATTAATGTTTAAGAGTGTAATAACTTCTCTACCAATTACTAAATTTAAAATTGATCATACCCGAATAGAGGAGAAAACAGAAGAAAATCTATTACAAAAAATTGCAAAAGATTATGAAAAGAAAACTGGAGTATCGATAACAAATGAGTATACCCTCCATCTAGTGCATATAAATGACATTCTACAGTGGGAGGCTACTAAAGAGCTAATTGGTGCTTTTTTTACTCAAACGTTAACTAATGGTTGTGGAGATCCACTAAGGTATTTGACCATGTTATTGGTGACTGGTAGAGCCCAAAAAAATATTGTTATAATTGAATGCGATGAAATAGAAAAGATTAGAAAAATTGAAGATCAGAGTTTAACACAAGCAATTGATGCAGAGACAATTTACTTATAAAAAATATAAAATGTGAAGATATTATGTAATGTATCTCACATAATATATTATAGAGTTTGATAAGTAATAAGATGGAGTGTTTAAAGGGGTATCAATACGCTAGTTTGCCCTACTTTTGTACTTTAATTAAGAATGATTTAAGGTGGTTCCTAAATTATGTTTTATAAAAATTTAAATTTATTTGGAATTCTTACATTTGAATCCAATAATTATAATAAAATACTTAAAGCAATAAAAGATTCCAAAGCTTATATTTCATTCGTAGAATCTAGTAAGGATAAAGGTACTCTGAATAAAAGGTATGAAAATTATGTTATGTTAAAACAGGCAGCTTATACTTTTAATGCACCTAAACGTAATAAGGATTCGAATACAACGAGTATCTATTCGTTGTTAACACCCCAGAGTATTTCAACTGAAATGATAGATAAATTTCTCAATGAACATGGAATGAACGATGACTTTGAGTATGAATATGGAATTGAACATTCTCAAGAGTCTGTGTATACAGCTACTCATAAAGTGATTCCGATTGAATATAGTACGTTTCATTTAGCTGTGGATCTTGATAATCATTATGAACAACTTAATCGACGGTATTTAAACGACACTTTTTTATTTAATAACTATCAAAGATTTTTTTTAATTCCCTTTTTAGGAAAATATGAAAACAAGTATGTTAAGCCGGTTGTAATTGTGAATGTATATGATGTCGGTATAATCACCATTCAACTTTCAATTGCTATTTCTAAAGGGAAAATTGAAATTACAAACAAAGAACCTAATTCCATTCAGTTAACAGATGTAGAGTTTTATCAGGAAAAAAATAATTTCTCGAAAAAGGATTATTGGAAAAGAAAGAAAGTTGATAGTGTTACAATTTATCAAATCATGGATTACTATTTCGATTTGCTGCAGTTAATTTGTAAGAAACAAGAACTAGTCCCTCAATCGCAAAAACAAATCGCATGGGTTTTAGGAGATTTTGAACCAAATAAAAGATCGTTGCATAAAGAATTTGTCGACAAAAATAAAGGTTTATATGTTTCCTATTTGACAAACGCACAAAAGGATATCATAGAGCGTATGCCAGATGAGTATTTAGATGAATACTTAAATAAAACAATAATTAATAAATATAACACTATGCATTTTTATTGTTCTGATGCTATTTCATTACTTAGTTTTTCTCACTCTGCTTTTCATAAGGAAGCAGTTGCAGCTTTAAAGGAAAATGAAAAAGAATTAAAAAAGGAAAAAGTATACGATCAAGCATTAAGTGAAAGCTATATTCAATATTCTATGTTTTATATGTCTGAGTTTCTAAGATTCTACGAATTAACATTTATTAAGAGGTTCTATGCTTTAAAATTATTAAATAGCTTATCTAGTAGTTCGTTTAATTCATTAAAAGAGTATAACTCTAATCGGAAAGAATTTAATGCTCTAAAAAGAAATTATGATGAACAACTTCTTTTTAAAACCTATGGAAGCCCAATGGAGTTGTACATTAATATACTAGAAAAGTCTGGGACGGATAAAATAGTAGATAAAGTTGAGAAACTTTTTACTAGTGCACGAGAAGATATTAGTAGTGCACGAGAATTTGCAATAAAACAATCGGAAACCTATATACTTATTATATCTTCAATTCTAACTGTCTTATTAGGTTACAGAGGAATTCAGTACTTAGTAGAGGGGTTATTGTTTAATTTGCCATTTAAGGTTGGGGAGATAATTGCTTTGCATCCCTTTAGATGGACAGTTTCTCTTTGGTTAATACTCTGTTTTAGTATGTTAATCTTAAATCTTATTAGATTTAAAGCGATTAAAAAATAATATTTCGTAATTATTGTATTATACGAATGTTTGTTCTATTCGGTTATATAAAATATATTTGTTATTTATGGAATATATTATTTAATAAATATTCCTAATTTCACCTTATAATATTAATTTGTCCTTTTATTTAAATAAAGAGCCCGTTAATGCAATAAGGAAATTTATTTTCTTCCTACCAATGTACTTGAAGTTAATTACCATTTGGATCATAAAAGTGGAAATATGAATGACCGTTATCTTCTTGTATAACCTCAACTTTACCTTATTACAACTTTTTGTTAGATAAAATGGCAGCATGGCTTTATTCATGCTGCCATTTATCGTATTAGTTACTTTATTATTCGATTTACAATTACTTCATAAGAGAATCGAGAACATCAAATTTCTGACCTGGGCGACTTAGATTTTTACAATAACACCCTGGTTTGGCAAATATGGACAGTAGATATTGCTATTCGGTTTTTTTGTTTAAATATAATTTTTAGTGTAAGTGTTGACCATAAATTATGTTAGAGTTTTATCAATAAATCATCTAGGTTACCATTATAGGATTGGTTTTCTATAGAATTAACTAGAAGAGTGGCATTTGTATGAACTGCATATAAGTATCTAAATATATCTCCTGCCATACATTCCATTGAAAGGGTATCATTTAGTAAATAAGCATCAATATATGGATTCCTTTTAAGCTCTTGTGCTTTGACTCTATGATTTCCATCGATAACAATTACAGTATTATGAGGATCATATGCAACGATAAATATTGGATTAACTTTTGTGAAATTGATGCAAGATTGTACTTTTAAAGGGTTTAATTGTGTTAGTCCATCAAGTAAATATTTTACTGGTACAGCCTCTGGTTTTAGCTTATTCCTTTTTATTATTTTGGTAGCTAATTCAATATCCCAATACAAACTAAAAAAATCTTCATCATCGAAATAAAATTCACGATGATAAAACTGTTTCATACCAAATCTTGAAAAATTGGGAACTGGCGCATTTTTCAATTTTTTATATAAATCCTCCATTAAATTCAAATGCCTAATCTCAATAGAGTCACTATATTCTATAAAAAAGTCACTGAAAAAATTATCAAGCCTATGAAAATTAATCTGTTTAAATTTATTTAATAATTCTAAATCTGTTAGTAGTTCCTGATTCATAATTAACCCTCAAATCTATTACCAATATTTTATGTATTTCTTTCTCTTTCAATATAAATTTATACTTATTTAAATTTAATAAATCTTCTTATATTTATATCATATTTTTGTTCTAGAAGTTTAGTAACAATTGGAAAAAACAAGAGCAAGGTTAATTATTAGCTTTAATCAATCTGTGGCCATTTTTAATTTTGGGGAAGGGGAATATCCTATATCTCTTCTGAAAACCTGATTACCTCAAAAAAAGGAGTCGCAGATAATCAGCTTCTTTTATGTATTAGAATTATTTGTATATAGAAGTTAATCGAAGGATAATATTATCTTAACTTCCTAATGACGCCGTTATTAGTGAAACTTGTTGAAGAATACCTGTAGCAAGAAGATTTCCTGTCATAAAGACTAAAATTAAAATAATATAGAGAATATAAGGACTCATTCATATTAGATAAATATAAGTACGAGCCTTATATTCAACAATCGCCCCCCCTTTTATCTATTATTAGCAAGGGTTTCACTTATTACAGGGTTGCTTGCTGCCCCTTTTCTTCCATAAGCTAGTTTGGCCCTATTGCAGTTGAGGGAATTGAAGGGCTATCCTTTTTATAAAGTGAAGATCTCTGCTCTTCTATTTTACAATATACAACATCTTTTATTTTTTATTACCTCTTTTAACAAGCCTCTCATTATCTATCTTTAAGCATAATTACTTCCATATAACATTATAATTAACTACCTTTTATCATGTTATTAATGTACTTTTTTCTCTTAGTTGAATTACTTCAAAACCTAAAGTTACAAGCTTCATCCTATTTTCATCACTGATAGCTTCCATTTTAATTATTAACCTGTTTTGAGCTCTACTCAACGCAACATAGTAAACCCTATGTGATTCTTTATTCATATCCGGTTTAATAAGAAAATCAATTTCTTTGCCATCACCCTTTGAAGGTAGACTTACACAAACTGTCTCATATTCTTCACCTTTAGATTGATGAATAGTTTTAAAATTGATCAATCCATTTTCTATAATCTTTATTTGCGAGACTAGCTGTATATAAGTTAATTTATCATATAAAGCCTTTACTTTACCTCTAGTAATTTTCCCTGTTACGTCATAATGACCAACTATATAATTATTGTGAAGATCGGTAATACTTTCATTTTGGATAACTTCATAATCATTTATAAGTCTCCTTAAGTTTTCTAAAGCTTCCTTTTCAGTAAACCCAATTGTCTTCCGATAGGCCTGTTTCATATATTTTAATGCATTCTTTATATCAAGATTTTTAGCTAGTTCTAAAGCTTGAACTAAATAATATATTCTCCAACTTCTATCTCCATCTGAATCATCTACCAAAATATTCACATTGGGTTGATTGGTATTTTTATACGATAAAAACATAACCTGCCCTAAATTATCTTTTAAATAAGAGTCTGCTTCTGAACTATCTCCAACTAGAATCATCGGTGCTGGACCATCTAAGTTAGTAGGGGAATATTGCTTAAAATCCACTGATTCTCTCATATGGTTTAATACATTAATAATTTGATTTGTAGATCGTCGATTTCCAGACAAAATATAAACTTTCATTTCATTTAAAGAAAATTCTCTGAATAAATCCACATTAGCTCCTTGAAAGGAATATATAGATTGACATATATCACCAATAATCCCAATACAAGTTTCCTTTTCACCAATCATTTTTAAAATTTCTGTTTGGATTGGACTAGTATCTTGAAATTCATCAATCAAAATATAAGGAAATCTAGCTCTTATAATTTCTATGACTTCTGGTTTTTCTTTAAGAATACGATAGGTGAAATAAAGGACATCGTCGTGGCTTATTTTACCCTCCGTCCAATATAATTGTTTATAAAGCATATACGATTGTTTCTTAATTGAATAGCTTCCAATTCGTCCATCATTAAATTTTATAAACTTAAGTACTGGTTCCCCAGCTTCTAAAATCCATTTTAGTTTCCCTAATGCTTCTACTAAAGATTTATCATCAGCAAAATGTAACTGCTGACTCCTTGTTTTAAAATCTCTTAACTGACTTTTTCTTAGCTTAATTTCCTCGTGCCCATCCATTTTTTCTAAAGGAATTAAAGGATCATTTAAAACCCAAATATATGGCTTTACAATAAATTTATAACAAAAACTATGAATTGTGGAAACTTCTGTAGAATTTGTACAACCTTGCAATCTTTGAATTAGAGTATTCACCGCTGTATTGGTATAAGTGATACAAGCAATTTGTCTGGATTTCTTTAGTTTATGTGACTTTTTGAGAATATTTCTAATATGATTTGTCAAAAAAGTAGTTTTCCCTGCACCTGGACCTGCATAGAGTTTAAAATTCTGGTCAATAGGAATTTCACTTAAGCTATTTTCCAATTCAATTGCTACTGAGATATCCATTTTATCGCCTCTCTTATATAATCTGGGGGACTAATTAAGTTTTCCTCATCATTACTAATTAAGTAAGCCATTTCTTGTGCTGCTTCCCCTTTTTTAACAGATAAAAGAAATCTACTTGCAAGTAATGCAATTCTATTTTCCTTAGAATCTTTCAAAACTCCATTTTCTACCGATTCTAATAGTTCCGTTTTAAATTTTGATTTTCTAATCCTACTTATCATTTCTTCTAAAGCTTCTTCTCGGTCAACCATTTTAAATAATTCTTTCAACTCATTACTATTAGAGATTGAACTTGTTACTAAGATATCATTGGTATAATTTGTTCTGATCATTTCATATTCAAAAGTAGAGCTCAAACCAATTGGTTGTGTATATACTCTTATGTTAGATGAATAGCTTTCTCTGTTACTGATAAGGTGATTCGATGTTTCTTTGTAATCATATAATTCATTATTTATACTAAAAAAAATAGGATGACATTTTTCCCAATTGCTTGAATCATCTTCTGTAGTGTCATAATTAGCATTTGCTTCTGCTGATGTTCCTTCAATTATTTTCTTTCTCACCGGGTCTAAATCCGTAATACAAGCAATTTTTTTATTAATTGCATAAGGAGATTTAATAGTATTAAATAATTTTAAGAAATGATCAAAATATCTGCCACCAATATTTAAAACTGTTGTATGGCTATCTTCCAAAGATAACCCTAGTTTACTAGCAAACTCTGGTATAACTAGTTGTTCTGCAATTCCCTCAACTAGTATAATATTTTTTGCGAAAAATAGATCCGCCTTAGTTACATCCAAAAATCTTTTTACATAATCTCTAGACTTCTGATCTTCTTCAGAATAGGTATTACCTTCTTTAGTTTCAAAAACTTTATATGGGTAAGCCGGCCTTATAACTTCTATAGGTTTTTCGTTTCCAATGTTAACTTTTAATTTTTGCATAATTATTATATCTTCTAAGTCAACAGCGGCTGTTATATTAGGAGAATGAGAAGTAATAAATATCTGTCTTACTTCAGATTCTTTATTTCTTTTTAGAAATTGTAAAAACTTGTATTGCATACTAGGGTGTAAATGAGCCTCTGGCTCTTCAATTGCTAAAATTGAAAATACTTTAGAATTAGATCCTAGATACTCTCCAGAAGAGTCCTTTTGCATTTTGGAAAGCAATAAAGAGATAAAGATTAAATTGTTATATCCTAAACCATTGCTTGTTGCGGGTAACTTAACACCCGTTTCCTTTTCTACAATTAATCTTAAAGCCGAATATAATTCATTATCGAGAATTTCACCTTCAAAAACGGGTTTCGAATTGTCTATACCTGCACCCGTATTTTTTACATACTTCAGAATTTGTTCTTCACCTTGAGTCATTCTATCTTTTAATGACTTTATTAATTTCTTTGATTCTTGAGCAAAACTATCTTTTTTTTGTTGAATTTTATCAAGCTTTTCTTGGATTTCTAAATTTACATCATTTTTAATTTCATAGTCCATATAAAAATCTATTACTTCTTTTAATAACATATTGTTACCTTTAAATAAATCCCTTTCAACATCCCTTATTGCACTAAGAAATTGAAAGTCGAATCTAGATAGTTCTGAGAAATTAACCTGATTTTTTAAATCTGCATTTCCCACATATGTTTTGCTAACATATTTCTTTAAAAAATGTTGCTCGATTACTTTCCAGTAAACATTTATATCAGTACTAGATATTTCATTCATTAATTTTCTGTATGTATCTACATCATTATCAGGTAAGAAAAAATTGAATGTTATAGTAGCTTCATATGGAGTACCTATACTTGTCAGCCAGTTAGAAACTGCAACCAATTCATCCGAGTACGATTCTTCATTATCTGATTCCATTAATTTCGCGGATATAGAGATATTGGGAGGATTAGATTTTAATTTATCTAATGCTAAATTGTGATTAAAATCATTAATATTTAGTTTTCTAGAGGATTTACTGTCAAACAAGATTTCTAAAGCTTTAATTATTGTAGTCTTCCCTGCGTTATTTTGACCAATTATCACGTTAATCCCTTCTTTAAATTCAATAACAGTTGGTTCACTAGTAAATCCTCTAAAATTAGTAACTTTTAATTCTGATATAAACATTAAAGTACTCCTTAATAGTTAAATTTTGTAATTCTATTTAATTATTTATATATTAACATATATTAATTTACAATATTCGAACATTTCCTTTATTCTTATTCCTCTATACGGCAACTAATCTACCATTTTGACATATGAATAAATACTTATCTCTGTTAAATACACAGTTTCAGGCAGTAATAAGCGTTAATCCTTCTTAATTTGAATTATGATATAATAAAGAAAACGTCTAATCCCTTATATACCAAGGTTTTAGACGTTTACCATTAGAAATTATTTAAGAGTTATTATACATTATGTAAAGAAATGTTTTTATTTAGGGGTGATAGAATTGGCTATAACAAAACAACATGAATATTATGAAAAGCGATTAGGGGAACTTCTAAAGGAAATGCCAGACTTTATAAATGAATATGTAGAAGCCAAAATGGATAATCGCTCCCCTCTTACCCTATTCAATTATGTTAGAGATTATAAGGAGTTTTTATCATGGTTAATGGCTGATGAAAGGGTCAAATGGTCTAGTTTAAAAACATTTCCAGTAAGCTTGTTAGGATCTCTTCCCCTATCAGATGCACAAGATTACTTTAAATATGTCAGTCGAAAAAAGTACGAGAAAGCAAATGAATCTCATAAAATAAGTTCAAAAACGGTTAATAGGCATAAGTCCTCCCTTCGTTCGCTTTTCAATTATTTAACGATTGAAGCAGAAGTTTTAGGAACACAAGGTGAACCATACTTTCATCGAAATGTAATGAAAAAAATTCCTATCAAGAAAGTTTCGGAAACTTTTAATGAAAGAGCACGAAAGATTTCGGAGAAAATCTTTATAGGAAATGAAGATCTCAATTTTTTGGAGTATATAAAAAATGAATATGAAAACACTCTTTCCCCTTCAGAATTAAAGTTCTTTAATCGTGACAAGGAACGAAATTTTGCTATCATTTCATTATTTTTGGGTAGCGGAATTAGAGTAAATGAACTGATAGAATTACGCCTTAAAGATATCGATAGTAAAAATAACGAAATAAGTATTATTAGAAAAGGCGGTAAGAAAGATACTATTCCAGTTACTCCTTCTTCGATGTTAGATGTATTAGATTATCTATCTATAAGAAATGAAAGGTATAACGCAGGAAATGAGGAAAGTCAGTATTTATTTGTTAAACAATATAAGGGAGATACACTCCCTCTTACTGCACGTGCTGTTGAGAATATAGTTTATAAGTATACCAAATCATTTGATAAACGAATGGCCCCCCATAAATTAAGACATACTTACGCTACTAATTTAGCAGAACAAACAGGAGGAGACATTCCGCTTATTATGAACCAATTGGGTCATACACAATCTGACATTTCCTTGCTTTATATCAATACATCTAGAGAAAAAGCTAAGCTTGCTGCAGAACGTCTTGATCAAAGGAGAAATAAATAACAAAGGGAGCATTAAAGTGATAACTTAATGCTCCCTTTGTTTAGAAATAATAAAGATGATTAAAAATAAAATAGCTGTTTAAAAAGTACAATAAAGTCACTTCGTGAACGTAACATCCATAAGTAATTTTTTTCGTTGTTACTTTGACTTACTTAACGATAAACTGGTTGCTCTGTTCTACTAATAATTTCAGAATCTTTTAACCCATGTATTTTACGAGAATACTCAGTCCCACACTTCGGACATTCGCCTACCATTCTAGGAGAGAAATCCTCTGAATATGAAAAGTCAATCACATTATCACAACTTTTATTAAAGCACTTGATTTTCATATGAATAATTGTATGATCTAAGGTTGGTTCAAAAAACATTAAATCACCCTTTTTGTTTAATTATTTGTTATTTATTATAAATAACGCACTTCTACTGAAGGATTGAGATCCTGAATTACTATACCTAAATCTTTTTTTATTTTATCTGAAGCCTTAACTATTAATGAAATGTGGTTAATATCTTTGTTTGGGTTATTTTTATCTCCATTCAAATCTGCTTTTTCTGTTGCACTCTCAATATTAATTTTAGTTGCTATTTTTGTTTCTCCTATTGTAAAAATTATTTCTGCATTTTTAGTTTTTTTTGAAAACACAATCTGACTTCCTTTCTTCTATTAGTGGGTGCAAAGTTTGTAATTCCCTGAATATGATCTTTCAAAAGCCAAGTTTTTTAAACTTTATATTTTATAATTAAGCTCTTTCTTTTTCCTTTCTCCTTTATAAAATTTTAAAAGAAAATCAACTACTATTCCGTAAGTTTGATGAAGTAAAGATAGCCAAACTTTAGGATGAATATATCCTAATAATCCACCAATAATTAATTTTTTTAAGTAGAATTTTGTATTATATGAATTATACTTTGTATAAATGATTCCTGGAACCTCTAAGTCGTTTATTATTATTACGTTATTGTTACTTGGTCGAACTAGCATTCTCTCCTTCTCAAGATCGGAAACTCTAATAATAACTTTATACTTTCTAGGTGAATTTTCATGCATATGTGAAAAGTAATAAGAATTGAAATTTGGCTCCATATTTTGTTCCTCTTGATGAAACCATATGTAGTTTTTTCTTTTATTTTTAAATTTCATTACATAATTTGTCTTGGCACTACTTTTAGCTTTCAATCTAATTTTACCTGTTTGTAAAAAATACTGATAGTCTTCATCAGATATGGAATTAGTGTAATGTATTAAGTGCCTATCTTTGATTTCCTCATATTCATTTGAAGTAATAGGATAAACATAAAAATTATTTGTTCTTCTTAGATAAAATTCATAAGAAATAAATAAAAGTATAAATAGTGACAATGTTAACCATTTTCCTATAAGTAGGTAAGTAACAAATATTAAAAAAATAAATAGGAGAAGATAAATAGACATGGATAATACAGCTATTGGTAGTTGTACTAATCCCCTAACTGTTCCTAGTTTCTTATTAAATAACTTCATATATTGTCCCCTCTTTCTAATTTTGAATGTTACTCCGCTTCCTTCTTTTCCACACCAAACCAAACTTCCATTGCGTCCTTTGAAAGTATCCACTCTTTTTTGGTATCAAATTTACTTTGGTGGTATTTTAACAAGCCGAGTTCAATCATTTTTTCTGTTTTTTGCCATTTTTTTTTATTTGAAGGTTTTAAATAGTTTCTTATAGTATCGGCAGGAACACCCCACCTTTCAGCTGCTTCTGAAACCGTCATAAAATTATCAATTGTTTTCTTCATAAAAAAATCCTTTCTATGCTGTTTCTACTACCATTTTAAACCGTATATGGTTATAATACAACCATGTATAGTTTTTGTTGAAGGAGTTTGATTATGATAAAAAATTTTAAATGTCAGTATTGTTATAATGAAGAAGTAGAGGATCTTACCTTTAATAAAGATAAAACTGGATATTGGTGTGAGGTATGTGATGGGTTTACTTTAGTTAATCAAAAGGATACAGGAAGGTATTTACTTATATTAGAAGATTCCTCTGGAAAAAACGAATCCATTGCATCTACTATTAAGTTTAAAAAGAGACTCTCACCTTTACGTTATCCTGGTGGTAAGAGTAAAATGGTCAATTACATATATAATCAACTCGATAATAAAAAAATGAATCACTTTGTTTCACCATATACAGGTGGTGGAAGTGTAGAATTCGCATTGTTAGAAGCGGGCGTTATTAACCACTTACATATAAATGATAATGATTTTGGTGTATATGCCCTTTATTGGGTAATTTTTAATATGCCATTTGCTTTAACGGAACGATTGAAAACATATACTCCTTCACGTGAGGATTTTTACAAAGCACAACTTACTATTAAGAAGGACTTTGACAAAATAAACATTGTAGAGGCAGCATGGAATACTTTGATTGTTAACAGGTTAGCTTATTCCGGAATATTTAATGCTAATCCACTGGGAGGAAAGAAAGGTACACCGCAACAATTAACTTCTAGGTGGAATCCAGATGAACTAATAAGACGAATAGAAAAATTACATTCCTTTTCAGACCAAGTAACGATAACTAATCAGGATGCTTGTGAAATGATTGAAGAGAGTTATTGGTGGGATCAAACTACTATTTTTATTGATCCCCCATATGTCAATAAAGCCTCTTCACTATATCGATGTTATTACAAAGAAGAGGATCACATTAAACTTAATTGTTTATTAGATACTTTATATCATGGTTTTGATGGTGCGGACTTAATTATAACTTATGACAATAATGAATGGCTGGAGAGCTTATATTTATACCCAACTGTTAAAGCTGTATCAAGAGCTTACACCATTTAAATATCAAGAACATTTTAAAATCGTCGATAATAATAGTAGATAAGAAAGGAGATTGTAAATTATAATGAGTTGGCCGTTTAGTAAAGAAAGATTATTTTTATATCTCTCATTTGTTATATATAGTTTTATAGTTATCTATGCTATTACATACATATATCCAAATTACTTTAATGAAACGATAGTTATATTCCTTGCTGTAATGTTTTTCAGCTATGGTGCATACTTGATATCCTGCTTAACTGGTGTTTATAAAAAGGTGCAGGAAATCGAGGGGGAAATTTATCGACAAGAAATTAAGAAAGCATATGCTCATTTCTACTCAGAAAAAAAGAGCGATATTAGGAATTCTGCTTCTTCAAAGGAAACGAAAGTGGAAAAAGAGGAATGGATAGAATTCGAGAAGGCTCAATGGTCTTGGAAAGGGAAAACCAACCGTGAATTAACAGCTGCAGAGAGGTATTTCAAAACTGAAAATAGTTTAAGACGGATAAATACTTTCGATAGGATTATAAATCTCATTTCTTCTCATTGTTACGGATTCTTTATTTTAGTTAATCCTCTCTATGCTTTTCTAACAACTATTCCAGTAGTTATCATTTCATTAGTACTATTTTTAATCTACAGAAAACTAAGAAAAAAATTACAGGAATTGTATATTGAAGTATACCCCGAAAATGTACGAGAGACATTGGAGAGTCTTGGTATAAAATAAAATCCCCCTTTAAGGGGGGATTAGGCTCTATGCCCACCAACCAATTTGGAACGGTGTACAGCTGTCCCTCCTGGAGTATAGGAGACTGCCCTTAGTAAAGAGGTGGGACCAAATTTATTTCTTAATTCGTCTACTACATAACCTATTTTTCGTTTTTTCCAACTATTAGTATCAAAAAGATCCAATTGCACTTCGTAATCATCTACGAGTTTGGACAAACTAACAGATATTTGTCTAACAATTTGTCCGCGATAATTTTCTCTCATAATATCCAAACATACCTTATATATATCCATGGTTGCATTAGTAGGATTTTCGATTGTTCTTGACCGATTAAATCCCCCACCATACTCATCTCGACTATATCCTAACCCAAAACTTATAGTGCGAACCGCATGATGATTTTTTCTTGCTCTTTTACATACCTCTTCGCACATTTCTAATACTACAGTTTCTATCTCTCTTCTTTCCTTGTAATCCCGAAGTAATATTTGACTTTTACCGTAACTGACTTGTCCAGCCATAATTGGTGAACCAATTTCGGATAAATCTATTCCCCAAGCATGATGAAACAATTGGTTTCCCAATATTCCAAACTTATTTTCCAGTAATTTTAAATCGTATCTAGCAAGTTGCCCTATAGAAAATATCCCCATACTGTTTAATGTTTTTTCAGTTCGCTTACCAATCCCCCACATTTCACTTAATGGTGATATTGGCCATAATTTCATTTGTACATCATTGAAAGTCCAAGTTGCAATACCACTATCCACCTTTTTAGCTTCTAAATCTAGACACAGTTTTGCCATAAGCATATTTGGACCGATTCCTACTGTACAGGGGAGTCCGAAATCACTGTAAATATCATATTGAATTTGTTTAGCTATTTCTTCTGGAGTGCCCCATTTATCAGAAGGGCCAAGTTCTAAAAAGCTTTCATCGATGGAGTAAACATGTACTTTATTAGGAGGTACATATCTATAAAATAACTTAATAATTTCTGTAGATACGCGGACAAATAAGGACATCGATGGATCCACTACAACAATACGAGGATCTTTTGGAATTTCAAACTTCCGAGAACCCGTTTTTATCTTAAAATCTCTTTTCATAGCAGGAGAGGCAGCAAGTACTATACTCCCCTCCCTCTCCATATTCCCTACTACAGCTAAGTGACAAGTAAGAGGGTCGAGACCTAATAATACAGCTGATACTGATGCATAAAATGACTTCATATCAACGGCTAGTATGTTTTTATGAGGAAACTGAGAGTAGTCGAACATAAACAATCACCTATTTTGTTATTTTACTTATCATTGAAAAAGGTAAATATAAAATTTCTTCTGTTGTATCTTTAACTAATCGAAAATGCTTGTTGTTGTAATCAATGAATATGGTTTTCCCTGTTATGATTGTCTCGCCTAATGCTAGGTGGTCAAAAACATAAAAAGAAACCGAAGAATTAGTTTCCATTGCATTATAAATTGTTTCTTCTTCAAGAAAAGAATAAGTCATTACTATCTCCTCCAATTAATATAAAAATTATATAAGAACTTATGTTCGATTACAATGTTATTTTCTTACTGGAATGTGTGATTTATACTATCGAATTTCAAATAATTGATATGATGAAATGAGAAAATGGAAGAAGAAGGTGAAATAAAAATACCTGTTATTGGAGAATTTAATTGAAGATGAATAGAGAATGTTAGAGGATTATCTATCTGTGATTTTAGATCCTAACGGATTGAAATTTTTGTAGTAAGGGTATATTATAATATATAAGAATTAAACTAAAAAACCAAGGAGCTACAACTCCTTGGACAACTACTTACGAGTGGTATGCTAAATAGTTATTTAGAAGACCCACCCTTTTGCTTCCTACGGCGCGGGGCGGGTTTTCGTTTGTTCTTCTTTTTGCTTGCAAAGCGATTTGCATAGCCTGCAGCAAGAGTAGTAAAAAAGATTTTTGCTACATCTTTGAGTAAGTCCAATACGAAATCCATTTGTATGTCACCTCCTTTCCCTCTTAGACAGGAAAAGAGTGCATACCACCCGCACCTATGTAGTTGTATCACCATTATATCACACCATTTTTCCATTAGGACAAACAAAACCCCTTACATTGTGTAAAGGGTGTTAAATGATAAATTTTTGAAAGCTAGCACTTCTCATAAAACCTTTAGAAGTTAAACATTGATATTTAATTTCGCCCTTTAGAAGAGGGTCTAAATATACAAAGTTCTTATCTTCTCCGATAATTAATTGTTTTGAAATTTTATAAAAGGCTTCCCTTTCCTTTTTGGGGACAAATTCCACAATTCCTCTTGATTGGTTCCCTTCTTTTATCAACCATCCAAAAGAGTTTTTTTTATATCCATAAATATTTCCTATTAAGAATTGGTAATTTTTGATTTTTTGGAAAGCGAAGGTTCGACTATCTAATATATATTTAGATGAGAGTTTTTTACTTACTATCCCTTCTAATCCTAGCTCCTTCACTTTATTAAATAAGGTTAGTCCATCGTTAAATGAGGTAGCTGCTGAAATTAGATGGTCATTATCAATAATCGAACTTAAGATATCTAATCTCTTTTCTAGGGGATCATGTATTGTAGATACTCCATTAAGGAAAAGAATATCAAATGCAACGAAGTGTACGGGGATAGCTTTCGCTAGAGAAACAATTTTATCTCTTTGAGACGCTTGAAATCGTGCCATTAGGCATTCGAAATTTGGTTTGGGTATTTCACCATTCTTATCAAGAACAATCACTTCTCCGTCCAATATACATGTTTGGACAGGCAAGTTTAAATTAAGTAATTCAATGTACTTTAATGTAACATCATTTCCATGTCTGGTGTAGATAGTGATTTTCCCATGATCGTAATGGAATAAAGCTCTATGTCCGTCAAATTTCAACTGATGTATATAATTTGAATCAGTTGATATAACCTCAGATGGTTGTAATAACATTGGTTTTAAAGGAGTGTTTAACACAGATTTTTCACCTCTTCTAATATCATAACAGAGACAGATTGGTCGATAAATAGAACGTTATTGTTAAAAGAGGAATAATGTGGTGACATAACCAAGGATAAGCCCTTCAGTTTATTAGAAGGACTTAAGTGTGGTGATTCATGCTTTAAGACTAATATATAACCATCCCGTCTATTTTATGCATTTGAAGTATGTATGATTGTATTAATTTTGATTACAGTTTTATCGTGGCGAAGAACATTGACTAAACATTGGTAATAATTTATAATTCAGTTATAAGCGGTGTAGTCATTGTTTTGTTCATAAAAAGGGAGAGGGCAGTTATGAATACGATACTTACATTCCTTAACGGTTTTGTTCAATACCGAAGGGGGAAACAGACAGGTTTAGCTGGATTATTAGGACTTATTATTTTTGTTTTGGCAGTTTACAGATGGGATATTACTTATCCAATTTTAGAATCGCTAAAAATTATTGATTTCTTTGATAATTTGGGTTTGATATATGAGGGCGAACCAGGAACGACGTTGTACGCAATAATGTTATTCTTATCAAGAGCAGCAATAGTAATAATGTTTTTCTTAGCAGTAGCTTTAATTCTAAGTTTATTTTTAATGATTATTGGATCTTCTAAGTTAGGCCAAAATTTATTAGCATACGTTGTATTAGTTATTATGACACCATTGGCAGTCTTGTGGATTATAGGATATGAGATTCTTCACTTATTGGGTTTCCGAACAAAAAAGGAAAAGGCAGAGGAGTCATATGAAAACTGGCATCAAGAGACTTTTGGAGAACATTCTGATAGATATAAGGAAGAGCAATTAAAGTATGAAGAGTCTCGTCTTTCCCCTTCTGATTTATTAAAAAAATACTGCACTACTTATTATATAGAGGATACAATTAGTCAGTTAAATAGATTGCCCATGTTTGGTGATACAGTTTTCATGCTAGGAGAAACCTATGATGGATCACTCTATATCTTAATGCCTGACCCTTTATTGAAATATAATAGAAAGATGGATATCGAATATAGGAGGAACTATTCTACTCCTATTAAAGCAGTACCATTTACTGTGAAAAATGTTGTGTTAGAAAAAAAAGATGATTCTAATATCATGAAATATAGACCAGAAAAAATGGTCATTTCTTTGAAGAAAAATCCCGAGTATAATGTAAATAGTGAATTAATTAAATATGAATTTTTAGTGGATATAGACTTTTTGGATATCAAGTCTTTTTATATGCCGGATCTTGATTTAAAAGACATTAAGCATTACATTAGCTCTTTCGGCAAAAGAAATGATTATCGAAGTTATTTAGAAGATAAGGTAGAAAAGTATTTTTCTCAAAAACAACATCTTTTAAATTTTTTATATAGAGACATATCAAGCGAAAAATTTCAAGAAGTTACTAATGACCTTAAAGAATTAAATGCAACAAATGAAGATATAGTTAAAATGATAAATGATTCTCCCAAAATACTAGGAGTGAATAATGAATAAAGAAACTTTAATAGAATTGTTAATTCCTCATAAAGAACATTTAACAACGGTAGGCAAGTGGGAAGAATATGCTTCAAAGCACAACCTACCATCCTATTACTCATTAAGAAAGTTCTTTAATGATTGGAACGAAATTAGAATCGCTTTAGGAACAGAGATAAAGGGAAAATATGATCGAAATAGCCTTATTCAAATCGGAAAGGAACATAAAGAGCACGCTAAAACAATAAGAATGTGGAAAGATTACTCTGCTAATCAAACACTAGATCTTCCGTCTCCTGGTCAGATTTTAACAGTATTTAAAGATTGGTCATCGTTTAAAAATGCCATTGGAGTAGAGAATGAAAGAACTCCGAAGTATACAAAGCAAAAAATAAAAGAAATTCTTGAAGAACATAATGAATTTTTTATTTCACGTTCTCAATGGGATATATATGCTTCTGAGAATAAATTACCAACTTATAAAACAATTAGAAATCATTATACGTACGATGAAATATTGGATATAGTAGGAAAGAAAAAAGTTTTTAATTTATCAAAAGAAGAACTAATAATACTTACATTAAAACCAGAGTATTTATACAAATTTCTCAATTCTACTAAAACAAAGTGGGATGAATTTGCAAGGGAAAATAATTTACCTTCTTCATATAAGTATATAAAAACTTTCGATACATGGTTAAAAGCAAAAGAAGAAATTGATAAAGCCTATCTAACAATGTCAAAAGGTACGGAATAATTACTTTACCGTACCTTCTATTTGTTTAACTATTTCCCAAGCGGAAGTTACAATAGAATATGTGGAATGGTGATGCTCCTCTGAGTGAGCGTACTCCGAGGGAGAAATACGAATTTCTATCCTTTTAGAAAGACCGTCTGAGTATTTTAATTCTAATAATACTCTATTAGAATTAGGACCAATCCCTTCTTTCGCTTCTTTGATTTTTAATCCCTCAATACTGCCGTTTCTTGAAATTCTGTTTATTATTTCCTTTACCACTAATTCTTTGTCCTCTTCTTTTGATTGGAATAAATCCTGTGAAAGAACTTCAATATCAAATGCAGAAGTAAAATAATCAATATTATCTTGTAATAACCCAGTCATAAAGTAGTTGATGACGTTTCTCTGAGGAGAAACGTCACTATGTTCATTTGGTTCATAAAAACCTAAGTCTAACTCCATGTCACCTTTTGCATTTTTTTCTGCCCACTCCATTGTCTTTTTTTGATATTCTTTATTAAATGATACTTCCTTAGCCACATTGTTTTGCATATCTTTTAAATCAACTGGAGTAAGTTTTTGACTGGAAGAAACATTGATATATATCGCAATACAGATTGTGATTATTGAGATACTGATAATCCAAATATAATGTTTTTTCATCATTTTTCTTCTTCCATAGCTGCACTTGCCAGCTCTTCTCTTAGTATTTTCCATTGGTTAGCAGTATTTGCTTGTTCCTTTTTAATTTCTATATATTCTTGTCTTAATGTGTCCTTATCCATGGTATTAGATTCATCTGTACTACTATTATTGGCACTTTCAATTGCTGTAAGTAATAATTGATGCGAACGATTGACTAAGACAATAAGATTTTGGTGTGCCTCAAAAAGTTCTGGATTAACATCTAGTGCCTCCACGTTGGAAACTAGTTCATTTGATTTTTTTATTGTTTCTTTCATTATTGTTGCAAATTGACTATTACTTACCTCATGGGTGTATAGTCCATCTAAAGAATTGTTAAAATTTGTTAAAATACTAGTCATTTCTGTTATAAATGTTTGTAACGATTCATCGTATTCAATGAGGTAGTCTATATTATCTTCTGTCACTTTTATATTAGCTTTAGAACTTGAAGAGCATCCACTTAAAATTATTACTAACGACAAAATTAGAAAAGAAAAACGTAGTTTACTAGTACCTTTCATATACTCACCCCTATAACTTAAAATTTGATGTATAAAGCGGGATTTTTAGCATTTGCTTTATTTGCAGTCCATGCTGGTGAATGGATTTCAAAATGCAAATGAGGTCCGGTGACGTTCCCAGTACTACCCATATATCCTAAAAACTGCCCTTGTTTTACTTTTGTACCGGCAGAAACAGCTCTATTTTGCATATGTGCATATACAGTTTCATATTTCTTACCACCTATTGTATGTTGAATGTAAACAACATTCCCATATGAACTACTTAGATAGGATCTATGAACGACACCATCTGCAGCAGCATATATTTTCACGTTTGATCTACCACCTAATCCAATATCTATACCATAGTGAGTAGCACCCCATCTTGCACCAAATCCAGAAGTAACTTTTCCTGTGGTAGGTCTAATAAAACTTCCTGGATTTAGTTCTGGTGAATCAGATCCACCGCTATAACTAGCGCTTGTTTTGAATTTTTCTGACCTAGCTAGTACATCGTTAACATACCAATCTGCATGGTTATATTGATAAATTGATTTTCTCTTATCTGTAGAGTAGCCGTTCTTTGAAAGATAATTTGCTGCGGTGAAAATAGCATCTTCTAAAGTAAATGGATCTGCCTTTCCATCATTATTACCATCTACTCCGTATCCTCCACCTGCTTTAATAACATTCAAATCTGTATAATTTGTAGTATTTGAAACTCTTCCCCCTCCAATATTGTATTTCCATCCTGCCCAAGTTGCAGGAAGAAATTGCATGTGACCAACAGCTCCTGCATAAGAAAGCATTGGTTTTATTGTACTGAAGGCTGTCTCCTTACTATGAATAGCGGCTAGTGTATACCAATGTACCCCATACTTTTTTTCTGCAGCAAGGTATATAGGCATGTATTGCGGAGGTACCCCAGCTCCAGGAATTATGTCACCATCATAACTGATATCATCAAACCCATATACGCCACCATTCCCTTTCAACCAATCTATATAATTTATATCTCCTTCAAGGAAGCTATAATTTGCTTCTATAAGCATCTTATCGTCCAAGCCCAGTCCCATTGAGTTTAATATTGCATCAAAATTCGCATAATCTTGTTTTACTTGTTTACTAGATTCAAAATATTGCTGTCTAGTTTTAGTTGTAGTTTTTACTTCTACAATTCTTTCAACTTTAACTGTCTTAGTTTTTAAAAGGTACACTTTAACATAACCTGAAGTGTTAATCTTATTTTTTTTCTGTCTGGTTTCTTCTGCTAGTAGTGATTTCCACGTTTTGCTGTTTGAATTATAAAATGGAAAGTAAGGATCTGACCTATCTACAAGATACATAGGGACTTCTAACGCTTTCCAATAGTCAACTTTTTTATTTTCTTTTATGGTTTTGTGGGTAATGACTGTATTTGATTTCCACGCTGTGACTTTGGGTTTATAGGTGAATATAGTTGAACCATTCCAATATTCTACAGAATTTAATTTGGTTACCATGTTTTTTGTATGTTGAACTTTCCCAACATTACATTCTTTACCTTCCTCACAAACAGTCACTTGCTTTTCTTTCCATTCATCATATTGACCATACTCAAATTCAGGAGCGAGTTTAGTAGCCATGTTTCTAATAATTTTTTTCGTTTGGGAAAGACTGTAATCTTTTTGCTCAAAAAAATCTAACATTATAGTTGAGGATATTAACCCTTCTGGTACACGATAAGGTCTTTCTAAATCACTATCCATATTCACAGTAGATTCGGATTGTTCCTTAATATACGCTTGAATTTTTGCATCATCACCACTTAAATTATCATCTGAAGTCCAAAAAAAGGATAATGCAACAGAGATGATAACAGTTACAATTATTATTCCTAAAGTTATTAAGATACCAGGAATACCTACTGTACCAATTAACCAAGCAAAAATCTGTTTTAGTACTTTTAATATTACTTTGGCTGCAACTTTTATGGCTTTTTTTGCAACCGCAGCAGCTTTTTGTTTAAATTTTTTACTGAAGGGTTTAGATAGTAATCTACCTAATCCCTTCATTCCATTTACTAATTTTTCATTTAAGGTTTCTTGAGTATTTTTGTTATCACTCATCACTTATCACCTTAAAGAACTAGTAAATGCCTTATTTCTATGCATTTCTAATTGCTTTCTTGCAAAATTACGTTTATTTGGTACAGCATATGCCATTAAATCTTCGGGTTTAAGTGAAGTTGTAAAGTCACTATCACTAAAAGAAGGAATTAATTTTTTATTTCGTACTTCACAATTAGCAGTTATTGTTTTATCATTTTGAACTCTTGCATCCCCTGGACCGTAAGGAGAAATACGATAAGTCGTTCCATTTCTAGTACCAGTCATATAACTTCTATTATGATCAATGACCATTTTGATGTTTTCCATTTCGTTTAAAGCATCTTTCATGTAATACTGTCCACTATCGACTAATTGATTGTAGCTTTGAACCTCTTGTACTACTCTTGGAGTCTTACTAGTGTTTCTATTGGTAAATAACTGGTTTGGATTTACATTAATTTTAGGTGCTGGTACTTTACCACCTCCACTGTCTAAAGAGTAGGAAGAACTTGCGGATAATAATTGACCGTCCCTAACAGTTAAATCTTGATAAACCACTTGGTTATTTTTCAGTCCAGAGTGACCTGAAGCCATACGCGAAACTACATGAGTTTGACCAGTTTTATCCCTAACTTGGACAACTGTATTCTTATTATCAGTTACCATTTGAATAGCCCCTTGTGCAATTTCAGTTTGGCCATTATCTAAAGTAACTGTTTGAGCCATATGTGCAACATCAGAAATTTCTTTTATTTGTTTATTAACTGCATTATTATATGGATTAAAACCTTTTAGACCAAAAGCCTTTGAGTTGCTCATACTTGGAGCGGCATATTTAGCCATCACTTGATAACCCCCAACTCCTGCAACCATACCACCAGCATAAGCAACAGCGTTTCGGAATTTCGCTTGCTTTTCTACCAAATTACTTGGAGTATATGTTTTAAAATCATTGGTAAAAGCCTTACTACCATCAATTAAGCTTTCCTTAGCTGCCGTCATTTTATCAGTTAAGCTTGTTAAATTTGGCTGTTTAGCAATATATGAAGTCGCCATTGCATTACCAAATGATTTAGTAGCATGACCAATTTTGGTATCTCCAACAAATTGACTTACCTCTTTAAGACCAGAGGCACCAACAACACCTTGTACTAATCCATTTCCTAGTCCAGCTGTAATACGTCCAGCTGAATTCTGAATAATTCTTTGTCCTAATGGAATGTTAGAAGGCATCGACTTTTGAACAGACGAAGTAATCTCTTGGGCTTTGCCACTTGAATCAAAGTTTTGATACGCTTGTGCGCGTGGTAGATTACTATTATTCGCAAAGGTCTCTCTAGCTTCATTTATTTTCATACTTGCTATTTGATTATTAACATAAGGAACATTCACTTCCTTACCAGAGTACATGGAAGTCCCTTTAACAGATGCAATTGAATCTTTTACATTATTAATAGAACTAATTGATTTTAACCCTTTATCAACTAACGATGGTGATGAAATACCTGTTTGAAGTTGTTGAGTAATAGCATTCATACCAGCTGTATTGTTAGAACTAATTCCCATTTCTTTTGCGATAGCTGAAGTTACTTTACTAATTTGAGAAGGAGTTCCATGAAGAACAGCATTGCTATTATCTCGGATAATATTACTAATACTTTGTTGTTTTTGTTGAACCTCAGAATTCCATGCTTTTTCTTTTTGTTGATTATGACTCGTTATCATTTCAGAAGTTGCATTGGCAGGAAGTGGATTAGACTTATCATAATTTTTCATGAAATTTTGTTTGTTGTTCTTTGCCCAACTAGATGCTAATACTTCAGTAGTATTGCTTACTTTTGAACTAGCACCTTGTACTGACGACAATCCAGTTTGTACTTGTGATGAAATAGCATTCATTTTACTACTATCAGAAGTACTAATTCCTAGTTCTTGTGCAATTGACTTTGTAACATTTTCTAGTGGAACATTTTTACCACTCATTATTGCGTTACTTTGGCTAGTTAAAATATTTCCAAGTTTTTGTTGCTTTTGTTGTACCTGGTTATCCCAAGCATTCTGTTTTTGTTGAGCATGGTTTGCTTTTACTTCAGATGTTGCATTATCTGGAAGTGGATTAGATTTATCATAATTTTTCATAAAGCTAGCTTTATTATCTTTAGCCCAACTGGATGTTAATGATTGAGTAGCGGTAGAAATCGGATTAGGTGAATACACATTATGAAGTTGATCACTTATTTGATCCATTTTTTCTGAGTTTTCGTTTACACCTATAATAGAACCGATATCTTTTGCCAATTGATTAGTAAATAGCTGATTTTTTTCTTGGCCATTTCTTAATTTCAAATTCCCATTGCCAAGAACATTAGCTATACTTTTCTGTTTATTATCAATTTCATTTTTCCATGCTTCTGCTTTAGCATTTGAGTGTGCAGATTTTTGTTCTGCAGTCGCATTTAAAGGTAAAGGATTTTTCTCATCATAATTTTTCATAAAGTTATCTTTGTTATCTTTAGCCCAATCTTTGGCAAGGTTTGTACTTGTTTTAGCAATAGCCTTTTGGGATATACCACCAGCCATTCTTTCGGCCATTCTTTTTTCAAAGTCCTCTTTATTTATATAACTATGATTTAGGGAAGCACCATTTCCGATATCATTAGCAACATCACTCGCTAAATTTTGTATCGAGCTTTCTTTTTCCTTTAATTGAGATTGCCATGCATTTTCACGAGCATTTTGATGGCGTGATATCTCCTCTTTACTTGCATTTTCGGGAAGAGGATTTTTCTGATCATATTCCTTCATAAATGGTTCTTTATTTTTCTCTGCCCATTTATTAGTTAGATTACTAGTTGCGTTTTTAACTAAAGAAGAAGCATTAGCATTTTTCCCTTCTTTGCTTTTCATACCCGCAACCATTCCTCTTGCTTCATTTAAAAATCCTGCTTTTTTTGAAGCTTTTTCATTATCCCAAGCTTTATTCACAGCTTCTTCATGGGCATCCGGGAAACGTTCTTTAAAGTCTTTTCTGAACCCTTCTTCATTTTCATTTGCCCATGCTGTAGCTTTTTCATCAGCAATAGTATTAGCTAGTTGTTCATCCGCTGCTTTATCAGCATTATTAATATCTTTAAAACCTTTAAGTCCACTTTTTAAAAGAGCTGAACCTCTGTTTGCTAATAATTGAGCACTTGCTCCACCAACTCTTCCTGCAAGTCCACCAGCAACACCGCCGGCATGAAAACCAATTGTTGAACCAGTTAGCACACCCATTGGTCCAAGAGCAGAACCAGCAAGGGCACCAGTAGCCCCAAATACAGCTTTACCACTTCTAGACAAAATGTTTCCTGGCTTTAACATTTTTTCAGCATTAGCAGTAGTCCCAGTATCTGTTCCTGTATTTCCTGCAAGAGTTTTTTTGATGTCACCTACTGTATCATTATCTTCTGATGATACATTGTCAGAGTCTTTTCCGTTACCTTTACCTTTGTTTTTAGCATTAAGGTATCCCCTTTTAATAGCATCTGTAACGGATGTACCTTCTAATGCCCCTTTAGCTGCTCCATACATACCAACTAAAGCGGACCCACCCATCATAGCAGCTGCTTTTGAGAAGCCATCATTCATTTTTCCTCCAAGACCTATTAAAGCTCTTAAAGATTCAGTTACTGGAATAAAGATAATCATTAGAATAACTGCTTCAATCGGATTTGCTGCACCAACCATAACAGCCATTATGAAATAAACGGCTGCATGAATAGATTGAACAAATATAGTGCCTACTAATTCTTTAAACCATGCCACTGTAATGGACTTTGTTTGAGGAATTAAGAAAAATACCAGCATCAAAGGACCGGTAATTAACAACAACATAAGTGTAAATTTCCGCATTGAATAATAGAAATAAGCCCATATACAAAGACCGACTTTTACAATCGTAATTGCTAAAACACCTAACACTCCACCTGGATATTTAGACATTTCTATAGCATTTTTTAAATTTAACAAGTCTACATCAGATCCAAATAATCCGACAATTGCCTGGTTAGTAAGAAACAAAATGGCATAAATTGAGTATAAGTTTGCGAATAGTACTGAAACTAATAATAATTCTTTAAAATACTCAATTACATAGGTTCTATTAGATGGATTGATACTGGTCGATGAAATTTTCATTGCTGCCATAATAATACTAATTAATAAAGCGGTAACTGCTAAGGCTGTGAAAATATTCATTCCTGGAGTGTAAACCTTAGTAATTTCATTTTCTGTAAAAGTTAAGAAAGCTAAATTTTCATCCCCTCCAAAAATCAAATTCTTTAATGTTGGGAGACTTTTAAAAGGCGATGCTATCCAATCACCCATAGCAGAAAAAAGTGAGGATATAAGTTCCTGGATTTTATTCAAAGCAAGATAACGCCTCCTTCCTAATAAAAACTACTAGCTTTTTGTTTTTGTCTTTGCATTGTTTCTTCATAAACCGCTTCATTGGATTCAATAAAGAATAATTCTTCTTTACTAGGATTCGTTCGTAACCATACAGATGATTTTCCGACTCGGAGAATTCCTTCTCCTTTATCCGGATTACCGAATAGAATGTTAATTTCTCCTTCAGATAAATCAAAATTTTCTCTTATAGCTTTTAAATCCAATTTGCTTTGTTTTAAAAACATAAAAGAGTAAGTGTTTTGTAGGATCCCCCTAGCTTTCTTATTTTCAACAAAACGAACAAAATCTTGACTTGCAAGTCTTAAACCAGCGTTCCGCTTACGAGAACGTCTTGCCATTTTCTCAAGAAAGTTAACAGTTTGCTCTGAATCTATTAAAGTCCAAGCTTCATCGGCATAAACAAATTTCTTTTTCTTTGCGTTATCCAAACTCTTAACAAAGTGTTCCCATGTATAGTTAAGGAGTACATGATAAGCAATAGGTCTTAAAAAGCCTTCTTCCATTTGACTAATATTGAAATTTACGAGTCTAGCATTTTCTAATGATTGAGTGACTCCCTTTCCTAAAAAAGTTTGTCCATCAAAAATAGGTTTACTACCAGTTCTTAAGAATGGTTTGATGGCAGCTATTAAGCGAAACGCCCTTGGTTCTTCGCCGTATTTTGTTATTAAGTATTCATTAACATCACTTATTGTTGGTTCTGGTTTTCTAACCCTCGATTGAACAAGATGATTATCGATAGTTCTTACATTGTTTTCAAATAAGGATTCAGGGTGTGAATTTATGTTTAATTTGTTATGAATAACATGCTGAAGTGCTTCTTCCAAATAGTTTCTTTCAAAGACATCTAAACCTTCAGCTTCTTGGTTTTTACCTCTACATATAATGTCAAAGAAATCGATTGCCTCATTGATTTTTTCTCGAATAGGTACAAATCGAATATAGATTTTCCCATCCTTTTCTATAATTTCCTTTTCGTCGCTTTCTTCTATTAAACTAAGTTCTTCATCTCCATCTTCAAAGGGAATATCAGAATAGTTTAATGCAAGAGGGTTGATACAGATATCTTCTTCTTCGTTAATATTTAAATTAATTCCACCTAAACGTTTTGTAATTTTAACAAATTCACCTTCAGGATCTATTAATCTAGCATATACATCTGCTCCGGTAAGTTCTCTTGCAATTAAGAGTTTAAGAGTAACGGACTTTCCGCTACCAGAAAATCCAGAAATAAACATATTATAATTATCAGGTCGAAAATCTTCATTTCCGAAACTATTTATAAATTCAAGTTGATCAGTAATTTTATTTATCCCAATAGGAACTCCACCCATGTACTTTCCACTTCCAGAAATAAAAGGCGAGAAAGTAGATAAAGCACGTCTATCTATATTTCTAAGAGAATCATGTATTTGGTTTTTTCCAAAGGGCAAGATACTTTTGAACCCCTTTTGGATCCTGCCCCATGTACTAGTTAATCCAAAGAAAGAACTACTTAATTCATCCTCTAAAGACTCACTAAAATAGTTTAATTGCTTCTCATTTTCTGCATATAACATGGCCAAAGTTCCAACATTAAACATATCATTTTCACCAAACTGTATTTCAGACATCAATAAGTCTGTATCTCTTATCTTTGCTGTTAAATCATTAATTTGGTCAATATTCCCTCTTTTCGTTTGAAAGGAGAGGTTAGATTCCAACATTGTAATTTGTCGCTGAAGAGTACGGATTGCATCTGATTTACCAACTTTATGAATATCAAGAAATACATCTACCTCTCCACTTGATAGTAAGGAATTGAGCCAATTGGTTTGCATTTTCCGTGGATATCCATCTCGAGGTATGTACATTGGTCTAAAATATGTTTTTGTACCTAATGATGTCTTTATAACCCCATAATCTTCCGACTCAATTTTTAAGCCTTCCGGAGAAATAATTTCCCACATTGTTGGTTTTGTATCAATTTGATAATCTATATCTTTTACTTCATTGCTTTTTTTATTTTTATTCCCTTTTGCTTTCTTACTAGTATTTTTTTTAGCTAGCTTCTTTTTCTCTTGCTCTCTCTCTTTCGTTTTCATTATCTTCATATTCCTGAATCGTCTCCTTTACTAAGTCAATATGAGAGTCTGTTTGATCTGCAGTTACATATAATGCATCCTTTTCTTGATTAACCAAATCTTTAAATCGGTTTTTTACAGCTTTACGACGATTAAATGTATAGTAAAGTAATTCATAAATACCTTCTGTTGGTAAAAGAGAGACATGTATATCGGCTTTTCGCAATTGATTTCTTGCTGAATTAACCCTTCTCATTAATTCAGCAAAAGCTTTATCTACAATTTTTTCTTCTAACTCTTCTTCAGAATCCGCGCTAATAGAGTTAACATTTATTTTATGAGTGAAAATCATATAAATTTTAGTTTCAAATCTTGGTGCAGATTTTTGCCATTCAACAATATCTGCAATCATCGCTTTTCCAAATGAAAGGGCAGCTTCATTTAAATCCTTGGATTCTTCCATTACTTTATTCATTGCTTCAATAGGCTCCGAAACATCAACGAATCTATTTTGGAGATAAACACTTACAGGATAATTAAGTGTTGCTGTCCAACTCTCAAAAGTCACATCAATTGCCTCTTGTTCAAATTGGCTTTTAAGAAAATAGTTAACAGGGTCTACTTCAGCGATTATAGAAAAAGAATAATCAGTATAATGAATAAGGTGATTAGATATATCTTTTACATCTGAGAATAACTCTTCGAATATTCTTGGATCTTCTTCGGCCTGAAGAGGATTATTCTTCCCTTTTTCATTATTTTTCTTATTTAACTTTATTGGTGTTGCTTTTTTTCCTCTACCTGGGATAATCGGTTCCTTCAGCATGATTTTCATGAAAACATATGCACCAACTGCAAAGAGCAGCATAATCAAAAGAGTTCCCACTTTAACTATTCACCATCCATTTCTTTGGATACGTTCCTTTTCTCCATATGCCATTTTGTTTTTTCATGTTCATTTTTATTAAAAAGTACTGATCGAAGTTTAAATGAAGATTTTTCTTTTTAAAAAAGCCAAAAACAATTACGAAAATTGCTGTTGGAATAACACTAAATACACATGCTATCAATGCCACAATAACACCGGCACTTGAGAATATTTTGTATACCATTGGGATATATGCATAAACTATTGACCCTGCTGCTCCTAGATAAATCAATTGTCTAATTGAGATGAATCCCAAAATAGTTTTTTGTTCAGATGCCATATCTATTGGAACCTCAGCTCTTCGACTCATTTAATAATTTCCCTCCTAGAAATGAACCCCTCAATGTAAAGTACGATAGAGGGGTTTCAAATCAATATTTAAGCTCCAAATCCTGCAAAATAACCAGCTATTACTTTTGCTTGTACAATAACAAAGACTCCGATACCCGCCATTGCAAGACCAATAAAACCTTGTGTTCTATTTTGTGGATTCCCTTGTGAGCCTGATAACTTCATTCCAGCAAAGATAATACAAGCTAGTGCCCATATTGCACCGATTCCTGTGATAAGATATACAACGTTATTTAACTGGGTATATATCTTACTGTCTTTTACATTCCCTTGACTGGTGATTCCAGCTTTTTTCCATGCTGCTAATGCAGACTCTGGAACAAATAAGTAAAGATAGGTTAGTATCAGTGCCCCTAGGTAAAAAGGAATATCATTTAACCCTTTTACTCTTTTGATTGCCCCTGTCTTCATTCTTAAAATCCCTCCTTTTAAATCAAGGAAAAACCAATAAAAAAAGTCCCCGAAAAGACTATGGAAGATTGTACTTATGTACAATGCCATAGAATTCTCGGGGACTTCCCGTTGTTTTTTCACTTGTAACCTTATCATAATAAAAACAAGAAATATGGTCAAGGTATTTTAGCCAAAAAATATACTGATACGAAACCCAACTTTAATTTAAAACATCAGAAAGTAAAACTATTAGAAGAAATACTAGATAATGCTGCTCTTGATATATTTATTAATATGATTTTAGAATTTTAATTTCTCGTGATTAATTCTTAGGAAAATTAAATCATTCAACCAAAATATTACACTACTAGAGATGATCATATAATAAAAATTTTGGTCTAAGTAAAATTTGGGATTTAGATCGGTAGCAAGCGGATAGAAAATCAAATTAACTATAAAACCTAATATAAAAAATAATACAAAATTTTTAATATAGGAATTATTTAGGGACTTTCTAAAGAAAAATTGAATGGGCGCTCCTAATACTAGATAGATTAAACTAAAAATTGTAAAAAATAACAAGAATGAAGCTAAATCAAAAGAGTCGAAAATAGAAAATGGAACCGTGTTAATAAAGTAAAACAAAAAAAGAGCAAGAAAAAAAGCTGAAGAAACAGAACAAATTAATAGTCTGATAAAAAAGTTGTTTATTAATTTCATGATAAACATAGTACCTCCTCCTAATTCCAATATTAGTAAGTTATACCTATATATAGTATAGATGTATATTGTTACAATTAATTATAGCATTACTACTATACATATATAGGTTTGTAATGAAAATTTAAAAAATAAAAGGAGGAAAAAATGTATAAAAAAAAGATTATTTTTACTTCAATTATAGCCTTAGGATTTGCTATGTCTCCCTTAATTGTTAGCGCTGACAATGATGTAACTGTTAAAACAAATGATAATAAGGTGATCTTAGAGTTAAGCCCTAAAAAGAACGAATACTATAAAATATACAAAGACGACCAGTTAGAATATAGTGGTACAAACAATAAATATACAGACTATATTGATCAATCACAAAAATATAAAATAGGAGTCTATTCAAATGGTAAACTAAACGAGGTACTCTCTGTTAAAGCGGCTGATAATAAACATAATATTTTTGAACCAACATCTATGAATACCGCAGAAAAAGAGGAATATATTGATAGCATAGTTCAAAATACAAGATTAGAAACTATCGTCACCTCTAATTCAGTAACTATACAATGGCCTAAACTTCCAGATGAAGATAATGTTTATGAAATATTCAAAAATAATGTAAAAATCGCTGAGACAACAGATCTACATTATGTTGATACTAATGTAGAGAGTGGCAAAGAATACAATTACATGCTAAAAATTAATAATGTTGTTTCTGAAGAAACTGCAGATTTAATAAAAAATGAAGCAATAAAAGAAAAAATAGTATTAACTGATGAAATGTTTGAATATGATGGCTCAATATCTACCCTAGTAGCAATACCATCCGTAGAGGAAGAGTCATTGACTGAAGATCCAATTATGGATCCTATCTTTGAAAAGGCAAAGGGTAGCGGCACTATTGGTACAAAAGCAATTCCTAAATCAAATGAGTTTTCATTTGATTACAGGACTTATATACCATTCAAGTCAGTTAAAAATCCAAATGTTTTAACTAATGATGACTATCCTTACTTAAAAGGAGATAATAGATCAAATCCTACTGCTTATTCTGACAAATACAGAACAGAAGCTAGAGTATATGCAATGTTAAGTCAACCAGCAGCAGTAACCTTATGGAAAAGTGTTTCAAAATCACATTATTGTACTGCTTCAAGCTGTTCATCACCAAAATCTCTTGGAACTGCATCGGATAGTGGAATTAAATTACTTAAACATAGAGTTAAAACTAATGACTTAATGTGGGCTGTGAATCATGCAGTGGGTGTTCCAAAAATTTCTGCTCCTAAAATTGATTATAATTATGTTGCTCAACTTTCTAATAAATCATTTATTGCTTATGGAAAACATGATAGAGCACCAAGTCATGAATTTTATATGAATTACCCAACTGGTAGCAAGAAAATTTATTCCCATCAAGTTACTAGTTCACTCGAATTTTTATTGCTTTTTGGTGTCGTACAAGGATCATGGAGTTTTGATATGTAATAATAAAACCATAAACTGTGCTCACTAGAAGGTGTATTGAAGCAAAGTTTTTACATCAAATAAAGTAAAAAAATGCGAGTATTAAAATTTTCTTCTCATAGCATGGGGTAGCGTCAGGAAAATGCGGTTTTGCAAAGCTAAACCTATTTTCCTGACGATTACCCCTTCTTTATCCTTATGATGATATATGGTTTATTTTCCCCTAGGGTATTGACTTATTCCCCAAAGAGGGGTAGCGTCAGGAAAATGCGGATTTACAACGTTAAGGAAATTTCAATATCAAAAAGCCTAATTTCTCAATTAACTGTGAAGAAACTAGGCTTTTTTCATTTCTCAATTAAAGCGCCTGATTGTAGAATATAATTTTCTTGTTGAACAGTATTTTTGTACTGTGCAGTAAAGAAATTCTATGTATAATTAAAGGACCTTTCTTTACTTTTTTTATTTAGAGCTTTCCCTCTTTATACTATATTCACCATATCATGGGAAAAAATTGCTTGTCTCTAATCTGCATTTGTCTCGATCAATAATACATTCTTTTTTACCGATACTCTTTTTTGCCCTACGAATTTAATGACGTGAAACAATCCATTATGAAGCTCCCCCTCTTGGAGTAAAACTTCGCCCATAAAAAGAAGCATATACTGCTGGATTAATCGAAATAGAAGACCTTAACGAAGAAAAGGAAAGGACTGAATGGAAAAAATTATTGCCGATGTTAATACAGAAGCAAAAACCTGAGAAGTCGATTCAAAACATTAGGGATACTATTGATTCAATTCCACCCCAAGGCGCTGAACCATTACTACAAACTAGTGTAGAAAAAGTAGATGTTTATGGAGATTAAGGAAATAGAAATTGGACTTAACATAATTTAACGAACTTCTAATTAAAAAAACGAGATTCAATCTCGTTTTTTCTACTTTTTGTAATGTTTTTTACTATCCACTCAACTAAATGTTTTACTCCAGTCGTGAACAGCACTACCTTCTACGTACCTTTCTGCATCTAGATTCTGCCATACAACCTGTACCTGCGGCTGTAATGGCTTGCCGGTATTTTTTATCTTGAACATCCCCACATGCAAAAACTCCAGGAATATTCGTTTCTGTTGTTCCAGACTTAACATTGATATAACCCGTTTCATCGGTTTCAATTTGACCATTTAAAAAACCGGTATTAGGTGTATGTCCAATCGCTACAAATATCCCATCTGTTTGTATCACTTCATCTTCTCCAGACTCATTATTCTTCACTTTTAAACCTGTAACGCCATTCCCTCCTGCCAAAACTTCGATAGGTGTTTTATTTAATTCCCAAGTAATCTTTGTATTTTCTCTTGCGCGGTCCTGCATAATTTTTGAGGCTCGGAGTTCAGTCCTTCTATGCACGATAATGACTTCATTTGCAAATTTAGTTAAAAAACTTGCTTCCTCCATCGCAGAGTCCCCACCGCCTACAATAATTACCTTTTTTCCTCTAAAGAAGAATCCATCGCAGGTTGCACAGGTACTCACTCCTCGCCCGATGTTTTCCTTCTCTCCAGGAATATTTAAAAGTTTAGCTGAAGCACCTGTTGAAAGGATGAGAGACTCTGTTACAATTTCTGCTTTTCCGTTTACTTGTAAGGTATACGGTTTTTTCGAAAAATCAACGTTAGTTACCCATCCTCTTTTAAACTCAGCTCCAAAACGTTCTGCTTGTTTTCTCATATTATCCATGAGTTCTGGTCCCATAATGCCATTAATAAAACCAGGAAAGTTTTCAACTTCAGTTGTTAGTGTTAATTGGCCGCCTGGTTGATCTCCTTCTATAACAATTGGTTTCATATTTGCTCTTGCTAAATAAATAGCAGCTGTTAAACCTGCAGGACCCGTTCCTAAAATAACGACTTTTTCCACGATTATATCCTCCACTGATTTTAATATTTTACGATTATCTTATCCCATCTTTTCTTTATTTACCCAAGGAGTAAAATAAAACTAAAAGGTAGGAAGAGTTACTACACTAGCAATTCCATAACAATTAACCTAGTTCTCTAAACAGACCTTTATTACATATATATATTACTAGTGGATAACCAAAGAAAATAAAAAGATTGGTATGTAATGATATCCCTGTGTAAAATCTAGCCCCATAATAAGGAATAAATAAAAGGAAGTACGCCCCACATTGAGCATAAACTCCCTAATTAACAGATAGTGAGCCGTTAATCCAATATCACAATCCACCTCTGACTCGCAAGCTAGCTCCTTAATCTTTGTATAATGAATAACACTAACCGGGATCCATATTAGAGGTAAAGCAATTGCTGCCAATACATTAAAAATAATCAATGTTGAAAAACTCGGGAAAAATAAAAAAATAGTCATGACGGTCGCTAATATAGCACCTACATACGTTACCTTCATTCTACTTTTTACAAGTCGTGGACGGCTTATGAAAACAAGTGTTAAGATTCCTGTAATTGCAAATAATGTGTTTAACCATCCAACAATCGTTTCCTTCTGAACATATTGAAATAAGAGAATGCTGGATGCGAGTTGAATTATACTTTGAAAGAAACCAAAAGCCACTATAGAAACGAGAACAGCTTTATACTCCTTCCATATATCTTTATACCGTAAGGATGAAATATTGAAGTTGCTTTTATATTTTGGTGTAAATAAACTTATAATCACTTGAATAATCAACATAACAAATATTAATCGAAATGTTTCATTATAATCATAATAAAGAATTAAATAAGAAAATATTAATGGTGTTAAGACTGCGGTGATCCGGTTCATACCTTGCTCCATCCCCATAAAAAGTTGCCTATTTTCAGGGTTGGTTAATAATATTGAATAAAGATTAAATCCAGAATAATACAATCCTACAGCTGTACCATATAAAGTACCTAAAATGATAATATATCCTATTACATTCTCTTCTTTACTTATGAGTAATCCGAACACCGCTAGTAGAAAGGAAGAAGATAAAACAAACGTCATTCGACTATTCATCCACCTCATCGTATATGCCCCTATCATTGTTCCTATGAACACAGATACAAAAACCGAGGCATTGTATACTCCTATAGTAGAAAGACTTGCTCCTTGATTCCATAAAAAAATGTTTATATATAAGTTTGAAAAAGCTAACACACCTGAGAAGACGGTATTCATAAATAAAACAATAAAAATAGGATTTTTCATTATCAATTCACTCATTTCACGACTATTTTGTGTTATCTTCATGTCCGTTTTCTTTATTTTTCATGAATGTGTATACAAAATAGCCTCCACCAACAAAAATAACTACCCAAAAAATGGTCATAATTAATCCACCCATACCATAAAACATTATATTCTCCATTGTATTTTCCACTTGTATTCACCACCAAAAGAGTTGCTGAAGGCAACTCCAAAGTTATTTTATTCTCTTTTTTGCGCCACAAACTGAATAACATGTGACAAACCATTATGAAGTTCTCCTTCATTCCTTACAACCTCGCCCATAAAAAAGTGAACAATCCGCCAATCAAAAAAAACGCTTAAAAACTCTTCTGGTTTATAAAGTAGTTCTACGTTTTGTGGTCCTCCACTTTTGTATGGTAGCTGATAAACCGAATACACCTCTGAAATAAAATAACCACCTGGTTTAACTGCATCTTTAACACCTTCAAGTGTTTTTGTACGTAATGCCTCTGGAAAGTGACCAAAAATACAAATCAATTCATCCCACTGCTCTTTATCCCAGTTAGCTTCATTTAAGTCTACAAGCTTTGTTTGAACTGTTACATTTCTATCCTTGGCAAGCTTTTCTGTTTTAGCCAGTCCGGATTGCGCATAATCCCATGCAGTTACATTCATTCCTTGTTGCGCCAAGTAGACTGCATTTCTACCTTCTCCTTCAGCAATAGCCAATGCATCTCCTGATAGGTTTAATTTTTTATGGACATCCGCAAGAAATACGTTTGGATTAGTTCCATAAACATAATTCTCATTTTTAAATCGATCATTCCAGGAATTCATAGCTTGTTCTCCTTTGATTTAATTTTTTAGTCAATACTTTTTATTAATTGCTCCATCATTTCCTTATCCATCGGTCCGACAATTTTCTTTCGAACAATCCCCTGCGAATCAATTATATAACTTGTTGGGATCGTAAAAGCTTGATATGTTTCTCCTGTATCGCCTTTAGTATCAAGCAGTATTGGAAAAGTTAATCCATAATCTTTTACAAATTTTCCAATATCATTTGTGTTCTTTTCTGCAGTAGTTAAATTAACTGCTAAAATTTCTACATTTTCATTTTGTTGATCTAGATAAAATTCTTGCATATGAGGCATTTCAGCTTTACAAGGAGGACACCAAGTAGCCCAAAAATTTAAAATGACTTTCTTTCCTTTATAGTCAGACAGTTTTACTTCTCTTCCTTCTAAAGTCTGGAGTTGAAATTCAGGTGCCAAATTTCCTTCTTTTATTCCACTAATTAAATCATTATTTTCTATTCGATTGTTAAGGGAGGTTTCATCCATATTGTCTTTTTCTGAAAATGCATAGTCATATACTCCCCAACCTAAAAGACCAATCAAACCTACTAAGACGAGTATTTGTTTGTTCATAATCCCACTCCTTCAAAAATCGTGAATGTAGAGAGATAAGCACTGATCTTTTCCATTTGACCAGTGAATAATAACAATCCCATTATGATAAGGATTACTCCATTAACTAACGAAAGCTTTGGTAAAACCTTATTGATTCTTTTAATCACATTTAAAGAGTATGTCACAAGAAAAGATAACATGAGAAAAGGAATGCCTAGACCTAAGGCGTATATCCATAATAAAAACATGCCAGAATAAATCGTTTCAGTTGAACTAGCCAGTAATAAAATGGACGATAAAGCAAGTCCTACACAAGGTGTCCATCCTGATCCAAATGCTAAACCAAGGATAAATGATTTTAGAGAACTAGCTTTGGACTTCCTATTATAATCAAACCGTTTTTCAGTCATTAAAAACTTTATTTTAAACACACCAAGCATCTGTAACCCAAAAATAATGATGAGGAATCCCCCTATCATTTGAATTAATTTCTTATTATCTAAAAATATTTGTCCTACAACACTTGCTGAAGCTCCTAGTAACACAAATACAATACTAAATCCAAAGATAAAACTTATTGAACGAGAAAACAGGACACTCTTCTGGGTATTTACTTTTCCATCTTTTACTGAACCATCGGTTAAATGAGCAACATATGCAGGAATTAATGGAAACACACAAGGTGAAAAAAATGAAAGTACCCCTGCAGTTAATGCAAAAAATATTGTGATATTTTCCAATTCTTACCCACCTATCTTTCTACTGTAGTTTTCTATCCCAAAGGTAAAGAGACAAGATTATTAATCCTACAAAAAACCACTGCTCCATCGAGAAAATAAAAATCGTATTTTCATTGATTAGAACCAATGAGAGTATTATTTTGTAGAATGAAAATAAGACGATGACAGAAAAAAATGATTTATATGAGGATAGAATTTTTTGAACTAGAATGAGTATCAAATTAGTCAACGAATAAATGCCAAAAAGAACATGATAAATGAAATTATCCTCTACAAAGGTGGCGGATAAAAAGTGATAGACAGACAGCACTGAAAAACTAAATAGTAAGCCGTATTTCAAAGTAACTAGCATTGAAATATCTAATTTCCTTGCTTTATAAATAAAGTAGTAGATTGAAAAAATAATAGCTAAAATTAAGCCACTTCTTCCTCCTGTAAAATACAACAACGACAAAGGACTTTTTATTACTAATGAAGGTTCCGTAAGAAGTAAGCTACCTTTCCAAATAAAAAAGCCTAAAAACACGCTATTAGTTAATAAGTCAAATACTGCCTTATTATGTTCCCTATTCGGTAAGCGTAGGAGCAATACTTTTATAAAAACTATTCCAAATAGAATTGCCACTCCAAGAAGAAACCATTTAAGGAGAATCGTAAATGAACCGATTTGAATGATATCCATGGGTACCTCCAAAAAAATTGCTTGATGTTTACACAAAAAGGGGCTGTTTAGCCCCTCTTCTTAAAAGATTCTTTGAAACAAGACGATGACTCCTACCAGGAGCCAGACTAAAATCCCTGGTCATATGGGTGGGAAAAATGACCGTGATTTTTTGTTAGGAATTCCTCAACTACCTTTGCCACAGTTGTTATGATCTTTATTCATATTATCAGCCTACTCCATTACTTATTTTATAATTTCTCCCTGCCATTCTTGAATACCGCCACTTACACTTACAACATTACCATAACCATAGTCTTTTAAAATGTTTGCAGCTTGAAGACTTCGTTTCCCACTTCTGCACAATAGAACGATTTCCGCATCTTTAGAAAGACCTTTATAATCGGATTTTAATGTGCTTAGTGGAATGTTTTTCATCCCTTTAATATGACCTGCTTCATATTCATGGGGTTCACGCACATCAACAAAGATTATGTTACTTGATTTGGGATCCTGTAATTTTTGCTCCAACTCATTAATTGAAATTGTTTTAATGCTATTATTTTCAAACTGGGTATAGCCAAAATATAATACTAAAATGACAAGGGGTAGATATAATGCTATTGTTTTAATCTTCAAGGAAACTCCTGCTTTCAGATGTACTTATAGTGTAAGGACAATAAATTGCCCGCCACCCAATATGGTCTTGGTATAATCAATTTTGACATTATTAAAATATGGTTTACTTGTTTCATGTACTAAAAAACTTATGCCATCTTGTTCAATAATCTCATCATTTTCTAAAGCTGACTCTTCCAGAGCCAGACGAAGCTGAGGTCCCCCTCAACCAATGCCCATTGCAAGACGAATAAATGGTTTTTTTACATCTTTAACTTCTTGTTTTATTTTTGATATCGCAGCATCTGTAATTTTAATCAACGTTATTCCTCCTCAATATTTAAAAATGTACAAACAAATCCGCTGAAACTGCCTCATTTAAAACCCATTTAATGGGGACTTGCTCAGCTGGGTACTTAAATTGCGTATGGTCCTTTATATCTAAGTCCACCACATAAAATTTAACGCCAGATTCAACAGCTATCTCAAGTAAATCGTTAATTGAAGGTGCGTTAAAATCAGCTAGAGCATTAGACAAGTATTCAATTCCATCCGATGGAATAGGAATGTATTTTTGATCTAAAATGTTTACTCCTTTTCGTGAGAAGGCTAAGATCACATCAGCCCCGGATGAAGCAGCTCCAACAGCAACATTTAAAGGTGGGTAAGCAGACTCTAATTCATCATGAAGTGCTAAAACGACAACTTTTTTCGTATTCATGTTTAGTCCCCCTCTTAAAAACTTAAAACAGCATCAGCTTGGTAGGCTGTTTCTAAAAAGGTAACAACGCCCGCGAGTTCTGCCCCTTCTATTAATTCCAAACCATCAGCAATTAACACATTCATTTGACAACCATACAATTTAATTCCCGCATTTAAAGCCAAGTTAAAAAGTAAGGATAGATCTACTCCATGTGTTCTCGTCATTCTTTTTAAATAACGTTTATCTAAAACACGCGCTCCATCAAGATCAAAAAATATGGCGACTTCATTTTTTTGTTCAACCATTTCGATTGATTTCTTCAACACATAGGGAACATTTGAGCTTAACGATACAAAATAAACAAATTTCTTGTTCGTCATTATAACCCCTTCTTTCAAACCTACTATGAATACACTTTATTTTCCCCTGTTTTTACAAAATATCTAACCAAATCTTAACGGCAGTAGCTCCAATTAATAACGCTAAAATGACTTGCAACACTTTGGTATTTACTTTTTTTCCAGCCATTGCACCCAATGGGGAAGCAATTAAACTTGCAACGATCATAATAAAAGCTGGGAAGTAGTCAATTTGTCCGGTCGTAATTTTACCTACTGTCGCTCCGATTGATGAAATAAACGTAATCGCTAGAGAAGAAGCGATCGTCATTCTTGTTGGAATTTTTAATACCACTAACATGATTGGCACTAATAAAAAGGCTCCTGCTGCTCCAACGATCCCAGCCCCCACCCCTACAATAAGGGCTAATAGTGCTGCAAGCCATTTGTTAAATTTCACCTGATCTAATGGAATGTCGTCTATTCCCTTTTTCGGAATAAACATCATCACTGCTGCAATTAAGGCTAATATCCCATAAATTAAATTAATGCCTCCTTCAGACATTAACTTTGATCCAAATCCTCCAACAAAACTACCCACTAAAATACTAGCACCCATATACATAATTAACGTTTTATTTAAATATCCACCTTTTCGGTAAGCCCAAACTCCACCAATAGTTGCAAAGAATACTTGAATCGCACTTATGCCTGAAACTTCATGTGCAGTAAATGCTGCTAAGCCAAATAACGGTGGAATATATAATAACATTGGGTATTTAATAATAGACCCGCCGATTCCTAACATTCCTGAAACATATGATCCAATAAATCCTATTAAGAAAATCGTAATGATGAATCCAAAATCCATGGTGTTACCTCCTTTTGAAAAAAGGGAACCCTACATAGGCTCCCCTTATTTTTTAACCTTTTTTAATCCAAAATTTAAATACATCATTTTCTTCTTCATGCTTAATTAGTTCATGACCACCAGATTTTGCCCAAGCTGTTAGGTCGTTTTTAGCACCTTTATCAGTAGCATGAATTTCTAGAATTTCACCTGATGCTAATTCATTGATTGCCTTTTTTGTTTTTACAATTGGCATTGGACATGCTAATCCTTTTGCGTCTAATACTTTAGTTGCTTCCATTTCGTTATTCCTCCTAAAATAAGTTTTTATCGAACCGCACAACGGTTTGGTCCAATTTCCATTTCACGTTGTTTTTCATCATCTGGGTTAATTTTCCCCATGTTAGTTTCACGAATTTCTTGATACGCATTTGGTTGTGGTGGTAGGTTTTCTGTTACTAATTTTCTGAATTCATTTTCGTCCTCGATGTTTAGACCATGATTTTTTGCAAATAGTGTCCCTAATTTTTCTGATACACTACCATCGTCATTCAATTCATCAATGATCATAAAGTGCGCTGGTAGAACAACTAGTTCTTCTGAAAGCTCTCTGTAACGGATGTACAAACTTTCTCTTAAATCTGCTACCCAGTCTTCTGCCATCCCAGCTAAGTCTGGTCTGCCGATTGAATCGATGAATAGGATATCACCTGATAATAAGAACTGAGAATCCACAACAAACGATGTAGAACCAATTGTGTGACCTGGAGAATACAGGGCATGAATATCGATGGCAGTATTTCCGATTGTTACCACATTTCCATCTTCTAAAGGCTTATACTCAAATGTGACTTCTGTTGCATCCTTTGGTGGTAACCAATACGTAGCACCTGTTCTCTCAGCAATGACTCTTCCACCAGAAATGTGGTCAGCATGAAGATGCGTATCAAATACATGCGTAATTTTTGCACCAATTTCTTTTGCAAAATCAAGATAAATATCAGTCATACGAGTTGCATCGATGATAGCTGCTTCCCCATTTGAGACGACCATGTAAGATAGGCAGCCCTTACCGATACGAACGAACTGATACACTTCACCTCCATCGTTTAAGTCCCCGACCTTCACAGGCTCTAAGTACTCACTCCACGCTTTCATCCCACCTTGCAGGTAAGAAGCCGTTAATCCTTGTTCTGATAACATCTCTGCCACCATTAATGAAGATCCTTCTTTTGCACAAACGACTAAAACTTCTTGATTAGCCGGGATTTTATCTAAGATTCCTTCCACTCCATCCAGTAACTCGAAATACGGAATATTATAATAGTCGAAGTTTTCTCCTTCAATTTTCCAATCTTGAAAGTCACTTTCATTACGAACGTCTAGAATAAATAATGGTTCTTTATTAAATACTTTTTTTGTTACTTCTTTTGAAGTCATAGCCTTTACAGTCATATCATTTTACCCCCTATGGTATATTTAAATTCAAAAAAATAATTAATTTTTATTAAAACGTAAGAGTTACATCTGCATCTTTTGCAAATTCTAAAAAGGTTACAGCTCCACCCACTTCAATTCCATCCACAAATGCTTCCTTTTCTAATCCCATCACATCCATTGTCATTTGGCAACCAATGAATTTGACACCCATTTCTTGTGCCATTGCCACTAACTCAGGTATAGCTGGTACGTTTGCTTTTGCAAACCCTTCAGCAAAATGCTCTTTCCCCTCTGGCATTGGTAGTTGTGTGTATGCCTCTTTATGAATTAAGTTTAATCCTTCAAATGTAAAGAATATGGCAACTTCCTGATCAGATGCTGCTGCAGCTGTTGCGATATTAAAAACTTTATATGCATCAAATAATCCACCATTACTTGCTATAATTGCTACTTTACTCATTCTTAATTCCTCCTAGTTTCTTAATGCTAGCATTATATTATTTGGATCATAACCAACAACCCACTTGCCATTTACCTCTGTTTGAGGCACACCCAGTTGTCCGGTCTTTGCGACTAGTTGGTTCATAATCTCTGGGTTTTCTTCAACATTTACCTCTTTAAAAGGTATAGTTTGATCTGCCAAAAAGTTCTTTAGCATAACACAATACGGACAGCGTGTGGTTGTGTATACCGTTACTGTGCTCATATCAAATTTCCCCTCCTTATTTATTTAAACTATTGGTTTTGCCTGACCAAGCACTCATCCCTGGCACAACATTAATCACATTTGCAAAACCTTTTTCAGCTAATTTTTGAGCTGCGAGATCACTACGGTTTCCAGTTCGACACACCACATAAATCTCATCAGCTGTATTAAGCTCTGAAAGACGATCCTCTAACTCTCCTAACGGAATAGAGATGGCGTTTGGAATATGGTTGAATGCGTACTCCGCTGCTTCTCTAACATCGAGAACAACAATATTCTCGTTAACATCTAGTTTTTTCTCCAACTCTTCATTGCTTGTGATGTTAGGATGTTTTCTTTCAATTGTTCCATCATTGGAAGATTTTCTAAGGTAATGCTTTAACACATCTCCTTGTTCAATTGTGCCTAGATACTGATGTCCAGCGCTTTTTGCCCATGCTTCAAGGTCAGCTTTTGACCCTTTATCTGTTGCTTGAACCTCTAAGACTTGACCAGATTGTAACTCATTCATTGCCTTTTTTGTTTTGACGATAGGCATTGGGCAAGCTAGGCCCTTTGCATCTAATAAAAGATCTGTTTTTAATGAATTCATAATATAAAAACCTCCTGTTTATTACCCTTACGAGTATATTGACTTCTAAAAAAAATCACCTTATTTTGTTTCGCCTTCCCACGCAAGCATTCCGCCTGTCATGTTGGTTACCTTAAACCCATGACTTTCAAGAAATTGACAGGCGCGACCACTACGTGCACCAGAACGACAAACCATGATATAGTCTTGAGACTTATCTAATTCATGCATACGGAATTCTAATAACCCTAGTGGAATGTGGATCGCTCCTGGGATTTTCCCAGTTTCAACTTCATCCACTTCACGAACATCAATCAAGTTTAATGGTTGACCTTCTACTAACGATGTTTCCACTTCTTTTGCTGTTAGTTGTTTCATTTTCTCTCCTCCTTTTTATCTCCAGGCACTCATACCACCTTTTACATTTGTCACGTTCGTAAATCCTAATTTTTTTAATATTTTAGTAGCATTTTGACTTCTCATTCCACTTTGACAAATAACAACTACTTCTTTGTCTTTTGATAGTTCCTTCTCCGCTTTTTGCGCAAGTTGTTGGAGTGGGAGATTTTTAAATCCTTTAATGTTTCTTCCCTTAAACTCCCCAGGAGTACGTACATCAACAAATTGTTTATTCCTATCTTTTAATTCATTCTTTAAATCTGTTGTTGAAATCTGTCTAACACCTTTAGCCGGGATGATTCGTTTAATGATAAATAACAGAAAGAGTCCAATGATTAAATAATTTAGATATTCCAAACTTACTCCCTCCTTTTATGTAGGGGATAATCCCCCTAACGTGTTTAGATAAATAGGTTTACATTTCCATCTTCTGCATCAGCTAAATATGCAGCTACACCTGCATACTCGATATTATCTAAAAGTTCTTCTTTTTGAAGTCCTAATAAATCCATTGTCATCGTACAAGCAACGAGCTTAACATCTTGTTCTTTTGCCATTTCAATTAAGTCTGAAAGTGGCATTGCATTATGCTTTTTCATTACATCTTTAATCATTTTAGGACCGAAACCTGCAAAGTGCATTTTTGACAGACCCATTTTTTCAGCACCTCTTGGCATCATTTTGCCAAACATCTTTTCCATGAAACCTTTTTTCACTTCAATATCTTCATCCTTACGTAGAGCATTTAATCCCCAAAATGTGTGGAAAATAGTTACTTCATGATCATAGGCAGCTGCCCCGTTTGCAATAATATAAGCAGCCATTGCTTTATCATAATCACCACTAAATAATACGATTGTTGTTTTTTTTGTTTCTGTCATGTTTGTTCCTCCTCTTGTTGTTTACCCATTAGGGTATTTTTCTGTATAAAAAATTTTCCTTTTACCTTTACCCCTATGGGTATAATATTATTAAAAATAAAAGAGAGTGTCAACCCCTTTATTTCTATCTACTTCTTACAAGCAGATTGACAGCTTCTTTTAATAGTTCTTCTGTATTTTTCTCACCAATTTCTTCGGCGTTACGAACACATTCCACTAAATTTGAACTGACGACAACTCCAATCGTCCGATCAATCGCTGTTCTTGCTGCAGACAACTGAGTAATAACATCTTTGCAGTCTTTATTTTCTTCCATCATTCTCAAAATTCCTCTAAGTTGTCCTTCAATGCGCTTTACTCTGTTTTTCATTTGGTCGTTGTATTCCATCTGTTTTCCCCCTTAACAATAACTTTCTTTATTTAATTGATTTTCCTTTAATACTGTTTGTGTTTGATTTGTAATTAAATAGCCAACGACCTTAAAATCTCTTTTGCGTAAGAAACGAATCGCTAGATTCCTTTCAAGGCGGTTTGATGCCACTACAATCAAGTCACTTTTTGGGATTTCTGAATAAAACCTATTAAGGTATGCCACTGGAACATTGATGGCTCTTTCTATTGGGCTGTTATGAGACTCAATATAATCTCTTACATCTACGACTATTGATGTTCCCATATCAACGTGATTAGTTATATTTTCAACCCTAAAAACGGGAAAATGTCTTTTAAAAAGAGCAACAATAATGGCACTCATTATTATAGCAACTATCATATGCTGTCTCCTTTACTAATAAAAAAAGGAATGTCTTACAACGTTTATATTATACCCATTAGGGTATATTGTCAATACCTTTAAATTTATTTCTTTTTAACTTTGTAAGAATAATTTTGATTTATCAGATACCCTTCTTTTATTTGTGGATATATACCATTGATAACAAAAAATGAAGATTAGAAATATATCGATCACATCTCCACCATAATACATTAGCACTCCACCCATCTCGGCTTGGGAAATTGGTACACTCTTTGGGGGATGGGCATAAATATACTTTGATAGAATACCGTGGATGCCTGAGGCGATTATTAAAACAATAGAACGATAGAGGAAACTTGTTCTATGGGCAACTGGATCAATATAGATCATGGATACTGTAAAAAGGTATCCTGCTATGAATACATGAACGTGTATAAAGACATAAAGATATAAATTCCCGTGCATTTGTGCGTATAAGTCCGTTGTATAGAGTACCCATAGTCCTCCAATATTTAGAAGCGATGCGATAAAAGGATCACTTACAATGCGGACCGGGTAACTTTTTAATATCTGTGTAAACCGTCGTGCTAATTTCACAGACAGAGTTCTTAAAAAAAGCGTCATCGGTGCAGAAAGCGCAATAAGTAGAGGTCCTAACATCCCAAGAAATAAATGACCTAGCATGTGTATTTTAAGATCCATATGGGCTTGTTCAGCTACCGGTCCCACTACAGCAAGTGCTACAAACAGAACCCCTAAAAGCCAAGATAACGTTCGGTATGGCGACCATTTTTTATGCTTTCGATTGGATAAAACAACTCCCATTATATAAAGAATAATCATTAACACAAATACCAAAATGAAGAAATAATCTAAATAACTATAACCGGAACTATCAATGTGATTGTGATCCACTAAGAATTTCCTCCCCTTGGGATAATTGCTTTCTTGTGCGAAATACGAGAATCACCCCAACAATAATGAGTGCTACAGCAACTAAATTCCACACTAAGTCGTAAGGAAGTATTTCTACATTGTAACGAATCTGATGTATTCTCATGAACTTGTGTTGGATGATACCATCATACAAATTAAAGCCTCCAGCCCCAAGCAATATTCCTCCCCACCATCTTGCAAGCCAAAAAGCATTTCTGCGGCGAAGGTCTGCAAACATAAAAGCTGAAAAGATGGTCGCAAACCAACTAAAAGCATGAAACAGACCATCCGAAACTAGTCCAATATCAGTTGTTGATTTATCATAGAAGTGATGCCAGTGTAGTAGTTGATGAAAAACCGTTTCATCAATAAAAGCTACAAGACCAAGCCCAAATAAAAAGCCACCAAATAAATTGCGATTCGCAAAAATAAACTTTTGTTTTGAGTTTTTAATAATATTCATCCATTTCCCTCCTATATGTTCATATTTAATTATTTTGTCCATTCAACCATTACTTTTAAACAATAGGTGATGAAGAAGGATTTTGATTCTGTTTTCATAATAAAAGAACACTCATAAAGTCACGAGTGTTCTATAAAAAATAACCCAATATCAGCTTTTATTTAGTATCTTCTTTAATGCTTCCTTCTCTTCAAATATTTCTGTTGCAGTCCTAACGCCAAGTCTCCTTATCAGTGGTAATGGAGGACACCACCCCTGTAAAGAATGTTGGATCATAAATACACTTGTTATTCCTGACAATGCCATCCATTTTTTATTGCTTAATAATCCAAGTAAAGATGATATCAATACAATTGATGCAAAGTTAAGTTCTAAAACTCTTTCGGTATCCCATTCATAATTTAATTCTTTAATACGTTTATCTATTTCTTTTTCAGTTTTCCCGTAGTAATTGTTGATATTATGTGCAGTTTTTCGTTCTATATCATTATTGATTCTATCATCTGTGTTTAACTTTACTTTAGTCGTAGTTGGTGGAAATAGATCTCTCATACATTCCCATCCTCTCGTTGATTGGTATATAAACCCATTGAGTTTTTTAAATAAATCTTCTACAATACCTAGTATAACAATAGGAATTAATGGGTATAGGAGGAACCTAATATGAAACGTTTTTTCAAATCTTTTTTCAATGAAAAATGCCCTACTTGTAATAAAAATTTAGTCAGCGATAAAACGAACTCATTACTCTCAATTGTAATCAAATCATGTCCAGATAATCATTTTCAAAAGGAATATCATCCTGCACTTGAGACATACGTTGAAAGTAATAAGGTCTCTTAAAATAAAATATCAGACCAAATTTTAATTGAAGTAGCTAATATGAGTAATGCCAAAATCCATTGTAGGATTTTGGTATTTATTTTTTTACCAAAATTAGCACCAAGTGGCGAAGCGATTAGGCTTGCTACAACCATGATTAACGCTGGATAATATTCGACTTGACCTGTTGTAATTTTCCCAACAGTTGCACCAATAGACGAGATAAACGTAATAGCTAAAGAGGTCGCTATCGTCATTCTAGTTGGAATTTTCAGCACTACGAGCATGATAGGAACTAAAATGAACGCACCAGCAGCACCAACAATTCCCGCACCCACCCCAACAATTAATGCAAGAACAGCTGCGAGCCATTTATTAAACTTCACCTGATCATGTGGGATCTCATCGATTCCTTTTTTAGGTAAGAACATCATCACAACGGCGATTAAAGCTAGAATTCCATATACAATGTTAATTCCACTTTCGGTCATGAGCTTTGAGCCATATCCACCAATAAAACTACCAATTAATATGGCAACACCCATGTATATAATTAACGTTTTATTCAAGTACCCTCCTTTTCTATAAGCCCATACTCCCCCTATTGTGGCGAAAAAAACTTGTACGGCGCTAATTCCAGATACCTCATGTGCACTAAATGCAGCTAATCCAAACAGTGGTGGAATGTATAAAAGCATGGGATATTTAATAATCGATCCACCAATTCCTACCATTCCGGATATGAAGGATCCAATAAAACCGATAAGGAATATAACCACGATAAATCCAATATCCACTTTCTTTTTCCTCCAATCAAAGGGGGAGGGTAACCGTTTAAAGGTACCTTCCCCTAAATTCTATCCTTTTTTTAACCAGAACTTATAAACACCATTTTCTTCTTCATCTTTTAGCAATTCGTGTCCACCCGATTGTGCCCATGCAGTCAAGTCATTTTTTGCCCCTTTATCTGTTGCATGAATCTCAAGGATCTCTCCTGAACTTAATGAATCCATTTCCTTTTTTGTTTTTACAATTGGCATTGGACAAGCTAGCCCTTTTGCATCTAATACTTTTGTTGCTTCCATCTCTTTTCCTCCTATCTCACTGCACAGCGATTTGGTCCAATTTCCATTTCCCTTTGTTGTTCTTCTTCTGGTTTGATTTTACCCATATTTGTCTCACGAATTTCTTGGTATGAATTCGGCTGTGGCGGAAGATTTTCTGTCACCGTTTTTCTGAATTCAGCTTCATCATTAATATTTAATCCATGATTTTGTTGATAAAGTACACCAAGTTTTTCTGAAATACTTCCATCATCATTCATTTCGTTAATTCCCATGTAATGGGCAGGTAAGACTAGAAGATTATCAGCTAGCTCTTTGTAACGTTGATAAAGGGTATTTCTTAAATCTCCTACCCAGTCTTCAGCTTTACCAGCTAGATCAGGGCGACCAATGGAATCAATAAATAAAATGTCACCTGTTAACAAATATTGATCATCAACGACAAAAGATGTACTACCAATGGTATGCCCAGGAGAGTAAATGGCTTTTATGGTTGTCTGTCCAACCTTGTATTCATCGCCGTCATTAATTTGTGAGTAGTTAAATGTGACTTCTTTAGCATCCTTTGGTGGTAAATAATAGGTTGCACCATGTTTTTCAGCAAGTTCTCTACCACCAGAAATATGGTCAGCATGCAAATGAGTATCTAAAACGTGTGTTAACGTAATATTATGTTCCTTTATCATCTCTTCATATGGAGACAACATTCTGTTAGTATCAATTATTGCCCCTTTTCCGTCAGACTCAATTAAATAGGAAAGGCAGCCTTTTCCAATCCGTACAAATTGAAAGATGCTTCCTCCATTTTTCAAATCACCAATCTTTATTGGCTCAAGGTGTTCACTCCAAGCCTTCATTCCGCCTTCTACTGAGTAAACATCTGTAAACCCCTGTTCCATTATTTGTTCGGCGACAAATTCTGATGCACCACCTTTAGCACAAATGACATAAATTTCTTTGCTCTTTGGTAGTTTATCTAATATTGAATCGACTCCTTCTAATAATTCAACGTAAGGAGAATTGATTACCTCTATATTGCGCCCTTCTATTTTCCAATCGTCAAAATCGCTGGTATTACGGGTATCAAGGATGAAAAGGTCTTCATGATTAATGACTTTCTGGGCTAAATCTTTAACAGATATTGTTTTCAGAGCTGTTGTTGTTCCCATGTGTCTCCTCCTTTTACTTTTCTAAAAGTTGAGTAATCGTTTCCGGATCATACCCTAAAACCCACTCACCACTAATTTCAATTTGAGGGACTCCCATCTGACCTGTTGTTTCAACCAATTTATCTCCTGCTGCAGGATCTTCTTGCACATTTACTTCTTTAAATGCGACACCTTGCTCATTTAAAAAGTTTTTTACCATTACACAATAGGGACAAGTGTTTGTGGTATAGACAGTAACATTCTTATTCATCATTCTTCACTCCTTTAGAACGTTAGCGTTACGTCAGCATCTTTAGCAAACGCTAAAAAGGTAACTGCACCGCCAACATCAATCCCTTCTACAAAATGCTCTTTTTCTAAACTCATAACATCCATTGTCATTTGGCACGCAATCATTTTCACACCCATCTCACTCGCCATTGCAACAAGCTCTTCAACTGGTGGAACATTCGCTTTTTTAAATCCTTCTTGATAATGTTCTGTTCCTGTAGGCATTGGCAAATTTTTATGACCTTCTTTATGAATGAGATTTAAGCCTTCAAATGTAAAAAAGATTCCCACTTCAGCATCAGTAGCAGCTGCAGCCGTTGCAATATTGAATACTTTATAGGCATCAAACATCCCACCGTTTGAGGCAATGATAGCTACTTTCATTATTATTCCTCCTTGTTTAATGATTTTTATCGATAGGTCCTGTCCAGTCTTTCATTCCAGGAACTACATTTTTAACGTTGTTAAAGCCTTTTTCGGTTAACTTTTGTGCAGCAAAATCACTACGACTACCCGTTCTACAAATGACATGTAGATTGTCTACATTGTTAAGTTCCTCAAACCGATTTTCTAATTCACCAAGTGGGATATTAATAGCACCCGGTACATGACCGAATGCATATTCAGCCGGTTCTCTCACATCTAAAACAGTTATTTTTTCATTTCCATCTAATTTCTTTAATAATTCATCTAAATGAACCACATCCGGATGTTTTGCTTCAGGTTTTTCTTCTTCTGAACGAACTTTTCGAAGATAATGTTTTAAGGTCTCTCCCTCTTCTACAGTTCCTAAATACTGATGACCGGTACTAGAAGCCCAAGCCTTTAAATCAGCTGTTGAACCTTTATCGGTAGCTTGAATTTCCATCACTTCACCTGGTTCAAGGGTGTTCATTTCTTTTTTTGTTTTTACAATTGGCATCGGGCAAGCCAGTCCCTTTGCATCTAACACCCTATTAACTGTAACTTCCATTGAGATTCCTCCTTCTTGGGTTACGGTTTTTCGACTTCATCTTCCCAATTAAGCATTCCACCAACCATATTTTTCACTTTATACCCCTTATCTTGCAAAAATTCAGCAGCCATTCCACTCCGATTCCCCGATTGGCATACCATAAAATGCTCCTTGTCTTTGTCAATTTCATGTAATCGATTTTCAAGCTCTCCTAAAGGAATATGGTAAGCACCTGGGATTCTCCCTTGTGCAACTTCTTCATGTTCACGAACATCGATAATACTTTGTGCTTTTCCTTGCCTTACTTTTTCAGATACTTCTTTTGGTAAAATCTCAGCAACTTTTGACTTAGTATTCATTTCGTCACTCCTTATGTTGAAGTAATACAAGTCATACTTAGAATTCTCTTTTATCGGTTAAATATGTTTATTTGCCACGTCCATATAAATCCAAAATAAGCTTCTAATTGTAACTTTTATCACACTAATTGATTTTAGTAATGTTAATATCACAATACTAACAGGGGTATAAAGTTGAACTGGAGTGATTAAAATGAATAAAAAAATAATAATAGTAGGTGGAGTTTTAGGTGGAGTTTAATTTTGTTTGAAATATTAGGTGGATTAACCTTAGGGCTATAAAAGACATTTATTCGGGAAAGCAGTAAAAGTGAATGTCTAAACAAGGAGGAAAACAAATGAAAATAAAAACAAATCAACGTGTCGTTGCCGTTTTAGCCTTACTCCTTCTTGCCGGATATGGTGGCATCGATCATATGATGTACTCTGGTGGCATAAGCCCAAATATGTATGCTGGACATGATGGCAGTACCGGAAATGCAAGATGGCATGATAGAAATATTTCAAAGTCCTGAAATGATAGATACGATAAATAAAATAGTAAACGAAAAATAAAAAAAAGGACGGCGATAGTTTTTTATCGTCGCCCGTTTTTTTCAAACTAGTTATAAAATATTTATTTCTTGACAGGCAAATTCACAGTTTCTATATACTTTTATTAATACAATTAATTAAACGATCCTCAATATCTTTTGCAAGCTTTATGATTTCATCATTATTCACAAGCTTAATAAGTGCTGTTGGTCTAGGCATCCCTATCTTAGTTTGCCCATTGTCACTGTAAACAACAATTTTACATGGTAAAAAATACCCCACTAATAAGTTTTCATTTAAAACTCTCTGAGCTTCATGTGGATTACAGACTTCTAAGACCTTATATTCCTGATTAAAATCTAGTCCCTTCTCTTGAAGTTTGTCTTTGATATCAAACATCCACAAAACGCCAAACTTCTCTTCTTTCAAATTAGTTTCTAAACTTGTTACTGCTTCATTAATACTCTTTTTTGTTTCAACGGTATAGTCAAACATTTTTTATCCTCCTTAAAATTTAATGTTTTTAGCAATTATTGCATAAATTGATTGATTTAAATGCACAAGTTTTGGATGAAAGCCGTTTTGTTCTAATAACTTTTTCATGGTTATAGACGGTACTTTCTGTTCTATTGAAGGTCCTATCTCTGATTCCACCGCTTCCCATTCTAACAATACAAACATTCCACCTGGCTTTATAATCCTACGAATTTCTCCGAGTGCAGCTTTTATATCAGGCACTTCATGTATGACAAAAGCTATTAACGCTTTATCTATCTACAATATTCTTTTCCAATTTTATATCCTCAAGATTACTTTCAACATACCTGATATTACTTATGTTCTCCTTTTCTGCACGTTCCATTAATAATTTCAACATCCTGGGTTCAATATCTACAGCATAAACCATCTTAGATTTTTTCGTTAGTGAAAGTGTAAAATAGCCGTTACCCGCACCTAGATCAGCGACATTTTCAAACTCTTCAAGTTCTAATAATTCCAATGCCTTATTGGGTGTTATAAGCTTTTTTCTCTTTGGATCAAAGAGCCTATATGCTCTATTTGGATCAGTTCGATGAGACAGAATCATCCCCCCTTCCATTATATACGTATACCCGTAATGGTATATATTAATTATAAAATGAGTAATAAGATACTACAAGCCTTAAGTTTGGTCTTTGTCGTACATTGAGTAGGATTTTTCAATAAATCTTTTATATTGATTCAATACTCTGTTCCTACCTTATTAATGTTTCATTCATTCGAACTGCTGTTATGATTCCTGCAATTAGAGGTAATAGAGCAACTAAACCAATTGCCCAACTAATATTAAGCATATCTGCAATAAATCCTGCAAATAATGCTCCAAATGCATATCCACTATCTCTCCAAAAACGATAAACTCCCATTGATGAGGCTCTCCATTCTGGTTGTGCTATATCACTAATTGAAGCTTGTAAGGTTGGATATACCATTGCGGTTCCTAGTCCTAGAAGAATAGCTGCTATGAACCATAGGCTATATTCGTTTACAAATAAAATCATCCACAGAGAAAGAGCTTGAAGCCACATTCCACCAACAATGAACCACTTTCGTCCGATCTTATCACTTAACGCTCCGGTAAACAGTTGGAAAAATCCCCATGAAGCTGGATAAATCGCAACTAACACTCCAATTTCTGATACGGTTAAGCCAACACCTGTAAAGAATAATGGGAAGAGTCCCCAAGCCATACCATCTTTAAGGTTTGTGCTTAATCCTGCAAAAGTGATGCTAGATAAACTTTTATTCTTAAACGTAGTTATTTTGAACACTTCTTTTGCAGATAAAGTCGGACCATTATTGGATGATTTTGTTTGAAGCTTTATATGTTCTTCTGTATCTCTTACAAGTAATGATAAGATAAAACCGATTACCACAATAATAATACCTAAATAAAATGGTTCGGGGCGGTTAGAAAAATTTGTTGCAACAAAACCAGAGACACCAGCCATTACAGCTACTCCTATATACCCTGCAAATTCATTTAACCCTACAGCAAAACCTCTTTGAGTAGGTTTCGATAAATCAATTTTCATATTTACGGTCATGGACCAAGATAATCCTTGGTTGATACCTAAGAAAATATTTGCAACTACAATCATCCACCATGAGGTCGCAAATATAACCAGCAAAGGAACTAATAAGCCGATACTCCAACCGATAAGAAGGACTTTCTTTCTTCCTAATCGGTCTGCGATAGCACCTGCAAAATAATTCACAATAGCCTTTGAAAATCCAAAACTAATAATAAAAGATAATGCCGCACTAGCCGATGCCAAACCAAAATCTTCTTCACCAATAATCGGGAGAATGGTTCTTTCTAAACCAACCATTGAACCAACAAAGAAGTTCGTAACAACTAGAAGTATGAAATTTATTAAATTTTCTTTAATTCCAATTTGTACTTTACTCAAACCATTCACCTCCAAAAAGGGAGAACCAAATAGAGGTTCTCCACTTTATTATTTTCCTTGATTTGTTTTTCTCATCTCTTTAAAACCTTCTGGTTGTGGTGGTACGTTCGTTGTCATAAAATCAACAAATTCCTTCTCGTTATCAAATCTCATTGCTTCATTGTGACGTTTTTCAAATCCAATGGTTGAAGAAGGTTTCCCACTTAAACCACGTCCACAAACTGATCCTGAAAACGCTCCAGGATAAATTTCAACATGGTCTTCTAATTGAGTGATCTTTTTTAAGCTTTGATACAAATCTTTTGCCCCTTCTTCAATAGATACAGCCAATTCAGTTCTACCTGCATCTCCAACCATTAACGTATGACCTGTTAAGACAAACCAAGGTTCATCAGCTCGACGTTTATCAGAAACCACGATAGAAATGTGCTCTGGTGTATGACCTGGGGTATGCAAGAACTTTAATAGTGTATTTCCAGCTAATAATTCATCCCCGTCTTCTACTGGAGTAAAGTTAAAGCTTGTTTCTGCTGAAGAATGAAGGACATATTTTGCACCTGTTTTCTCAGCTAATTTTCTTGCACCTGATACATGGTCAGCATGAAGATGTGTATCAATTACATAAACAATATTCATGCCTAACTTTTCAGCTTCTTCTACATAAAAATCAACTTGATCTTCTAGTGGGTCTACCACCACTCCTTGTGATTGACTTCCACACCCAAAAAAATATGATGCTGCTACTGGATTAGTGTGTAAATATTGACGAAATAACATTTTTAATTCCTCCTTAAAATTAATGAATATAATCAGATTGTTTCCACTCATGAACCCCTTCTTCCATGCGATAAGCTTCGTATCCAAGGGAGTTTAATGTTTCTACTGCTTGTGTTGCAAAAGCACAATAAGGTCCACGACAATAAGCAATTATTTTTTTATCTTTTGGAAGAGAAGAAATATGCTCCTCTAGATCTTCAACAGGTATCGATAGAGCTCCCGTAATATGTTGATTTTTATATTCATCTTCTGGTCTAACATCAATTAGAACAGCCTCACCATTTTGTATCTCTTTCAACATATCTTTAAGATGAACCATTTTAATCCTTTCATCTCTTCCTATATAACCTTTTCTTACGTGTGTAATATCACTAAACTGCATTTCGGCTAAATTTTTAATCGAATGCAGGAGTTCAATTACGTTATCATCTGTTAAAGAGTAGAATACAAAGTTTTTATCCTTACTAAATTTAACTAATCTAGCCTCTAGTAGTGCCTGAAGGTGTTTTGATGTATTTGCTACAGACATCTTTGCTTCTTTGGATAACCTCTCCACTGTTTTTGGTCCTTGAGATAAATAATCTAATAACTCAAAGCGCTTAGGACTAGATAGAGCTTTACTAATTCGAGCAAATTGACTGTAAACAAGATCTTTAAATTCTCTAGGTTCCATATAATCACCTCTAATCTATTCAACTTATTGATTGAATAGTTGAATTGTATAATATATGATTTAATTTGTAAAGTGGTTTGCTAAGTGGAAAAATATAGTTTGAAAAATTTAATGTATTTTATTATTAACCAAGCTGAGAAGATTAAATGATATATAAAGTTAATAATGAAACTAGGAAGGATATGCTTTAGCCAAAATGTTTGCTGCAATCGTTAGATTTTCCGAAGAGGTATAGGGTCTTTTTATTTATAAAAAAACACCGCAAACCACGGTGGAAAAAGAAAAACCATTAATAATGGATAGCTGTTTATCTCTTTTTATTTCTGCTATCTTTCTTGCAATAACTTAATTTAAGACATTATTTATTGCGCAGTATTTAGTCTACTACGTAATTAGAGATACTCCACAATCGGGGCCTTATATGGAATAAGGAGTGACTAATTGTTCACTTCTGACAGCTTTCTATATAATGAAGCCCTAGATACATTTGTAATTTCACAAATTTGATTTACAGTCATATTTCCTTCTTTATATAGCTTTACTGCATAATTCATTCCTGCGTGATTTTTATGATATTTCTTTAACCGTCCTTTAAACTTCCCTTCTTTCTTTGCGAGCTCAATTCCTTCACGCTGACGCAAACGAATAAGGTCTCGCTCTAATTGGTTAACACCAGCCATTACCGTAATTAAGAATTGGCTGTATGGATTATCTTCTGATAAATCTAGCCATGTATCCTTAAGTGATTTTAAGCTTGCCTTTTTATTTCGTATTAAATCAATCAATTCAAATAAATCTTGCGTACTTCGAGTGATCCGAGTTAAATCTGTAACATAAATAACGTCACCTTCCTGTAAATCCTCTAACATTTTTTGAAGTTGTTCACGATCCTTTGTGGCTCCTGAAATTTTTTCTTCATAAATAATATCCATTCCAATTTCGTTCAATTGCTGAAATTGCCTTGAAGGATTTTGGCTAGTCGAACTGACGCGTATATAACCGATTTTCTGCAAAATTTCACCTCGTTTTTGAGACAAGTCTTATGAGACACTCTTAACTATGATTTTATCAGTCTACTATACTTGTATCAATAGAGTACACTCTATTGATATATAATTAAACTAATTAACTGAAAAATTACAGAAATGGGATGAGACTATATGAAAATTGCGAGAGGTAGAGAATTACTTACACCAGATCAGAGACTTGCTTTAATGCAAATCCCTGAAGATGAATGGGTATTGGGAACCTACTACACTTTTTCCAAACGAGATTTAGAAATTATAAATAGGCGAAGGAGAGAAGAAAATCGTTTAGGGTTCGCAGTTCAATTGGCCGTTCTTCGGTATCCCGGATGGCCATACACTCATATCAAAAGCATCCCAGATTCCGTCATACATTATATATCGAAACAAATCGGTGCCACACCATCCACGATTAGTCTTTATCCTCAAAGAGAAAATACACTTTGGGATCATTTGAAAGAAATTCGAAGTGAATACGACTTTGTAACTTATACTCTAAAAGAATATCGAATGACATTTAAGCATCTTCATCAAGTAGCTTTGGAAAATGGTGATGCCATACATTTACTACATGAATGCATAGATTTTCTAAGAAGAAATAAAATCATATTACCTGCTTTCACCACACTTGAGAGAATGGTGTGGGAGGCAAGGGCGATGGCTGAAAAGAAGCTATTTAACATGGTTAATCAATCTCTAACAAAAAAGCAAAAAGAAAAGCTGGAAGAGGTCATTACTTCGCAGCATCCATCCGAATCCAATAAAACGATATTGGGTTGGTTAAAGGAACCACCAGGTCATCCTTCACCCGAAACATTTCTAAAAGTAATAGAACGACTCGAATACATACGAGGAATGGAGTTAGAAACGGTACAAATTAGTCATTTGCATCGCAATCGCCTGTTACAGCTATCTCGCTTAGGTTCAAGATATGAGCCTTATGCATTCCGTGACTTTCAAGAAAATAAACGATATTCGATATTAACCGTCTATTTATTACATCTTACTCAGGAGTTAACGGATAAGGCATTTGAAATTCATGACAGACAAATACTAAGTCTGTTATCAAAAGGCCGTAAGGCGCAAGAAGAAATTCAGAAACAAAACGGTAAAAAGCTAAATGAGAAGGTAATACACTTTACGAACATCGGACAGGCTTTAATCAAAGCAAAAAAGGATAAACTAGATGTTTTTGAGGTTTTGGAATCTGTTATTGAATGGAATTCTTTTGTTTCTTCTGTAGAAGAAGCTCAGGAGCTTGCACGTCCTGCTGACTATGATTATTTAGACTTACTGCAAAAACGCTTTTATTCACTTAGAAAATATACGCCGACGCTATTAAGAGTATTAGACTTTCATTCTACAAAGGCAAATGAGCCACTTTTACAAGCTGTAGAGATTATCCGAGGAATGAATGAATCTGGAAAGCGAAAAGTACCTGATGACTCACCAGTGGATTTTATTTCAAAACGTTGGAAAAGGCATTTATACGAGGATGATGGTACAACAATTAATCGTCATTACTATGAAATGGCTGTTTTAACGGAACTTCGGGAGCATGTTCGGGCAGGAGATGTTTCCATTGTTGGTAGCAGGCAATATAGAGATTTTGAGGAATATTTATTTTCAGAAGATACATGGAATGAAGCGAAGGAGAATACGAGATTATCAGTTAGTTTATCATTCGAAGATTATATGACGGAGAGAACCAAAAGTCTTAATGAAAGGTTAAAGTGGTTAGCTGCCAATTCCGTTAAGTTGGACGGAGTTTCTCTTGAAAAAGGAAAGATATCAATTGCACGCTTGGAAAAAGATGTTCCGGAAGAAGCAAAAAAATTTAGTGCGAGCCTGTATCAGATGCTCCCAAGAATAAAATTAACCGATTTACTCATGGATGTTGCTTATATAACAGGATTTCATGAACAATTCACTCATGCTTCCAATAATCGAAAACCGGATAAAGAAGAAACGATTATTATTATGGCAGCCCTTTTAGGAATGGGAATGAATATTGGTTTGAGTAAGATGGCTGAAGCAACACCCGGACTTACATATAAGCAACTAGCCAATGTATCTCAATGGCGCATGTATGAAGATGCCATGAATAAAGCACAAGCCATATTAGTAAATTTTCATCATAAATTACAATTGTCTTCCTATTGGGGCGACGGTACAACATCCTCATCGGATGGTATGAGAATGCAGCTAGGTGTTTCATCACTACATGCAGATGCAAATCCACATTATGGAACCGGAAAAGGAGCAACCATCTATCGTTTTACTAGTGATCAATTCTCTTCTTACTACACCAAGATTATTCATACTAATTCAAGGGATGCGATTCATGTTTTAGATGGTTTGTTGCACCATGAGACGGATCTAAACATAGAAGAGCATTATACAGACACAGCCGGTTATACAGACCAAATATTTGGACTGACTCATTTATTAGGATTTAATTTTGCTCCAAGAATAAGAGATTTATCAGATTCGAAATTATTTACAATAGATAAAGCAAGTGAATATCCAAAATTAGAAGCCATTTTACGTGGACAAATAAATACAAAGGTCATTAAAGAAAATTATGAGGATGTTTTGCGATTAGCTCATTCTATACGAGAAGGAACAGTTTCAGCATCCCTTATTATGGGGAAATTAGGTTCTTATTCAAGACAAAACAGCCTAGCTACAGCCTTACGTGAGATGGGACGAATAGAAAAAACTATCTTTATTCTTAATTATATTTCAGATGAATCTTTAAGAAGAAAAATACAAAGAGGATTGAATAAAGGAGAATCTATGAATGGACTGGCACGAGCTATTTTCTTCGGAAAGCAAGGAGAGCTTAGGGAACGAACCATACAGCATCAATTGCAAAGAGCCAGTGCCTTAAACATAATCATCAATGCCATCAGTATCTGGAATACTTTACATCTAACAAAAGCAGTTGAATATCAAAAACGGTCAGATAGTTTAAATGAAGAATTATTGCACCATATGTCACCTCTAGGTTGGGAACATATTAATTTATTAGGAGAATACCATTTTAATTCCGATAAAAAAGTTTCGTTAGATTCTTTAAGACCATTGAAACTTTCTTAACGTTGTTAAAAATAGAGAATTCGTCAGGAAAATAGGCTTATCGTTGTAAATCCGCATTTTCCTGACGCTACCCCTAATATCTGTTTTCTTTGTGATAAAGGCAGATTTGTAACATCGTCATTATTGGCATAAAGTACGTCAAAGACTCCATACTGAATAGGATTTGTATTTTTGGATGACATAAATCTTTCCATCATGGATTTTATCTTTATCTTATAAATTCATAATAAACAAAGTAGTTATCATTAAATTTCAATCAGAAAATTTTGTTATATCTTGTTGGTTGCTTTTTTCTCATCTATTTCATTTATTGTTGCTTGTCTTTGTCTATACTATTATTAATAAGTTTTACTTTTCCTTTTTTATTTAATTCTTCATTAATATCTTCTTTTTCCTCTATTCTTAGAAATAGTAGCCGAGTTAAGGGAATTTTAACTGTGCAGGCAGCCTGGAATGACATGAAAATAGACGAATTGTACGGCTTTGTCCCACAGGCAGTTGTTTCGTTTCCTACTGGCATAATTGTATTGTCCCACCTATGTTGACATATACAACAAGAGCTACGTAGGATGTAATAGTTATATACATGTTTATAACTCTAATAAAATCGAATTTGTCAAAATACTTAAATTTAACAAAAACACAAAGGGGGCCCCTTTGTGTTTCATCCTTACTTTGCAAAAGTATGATTTCCAATTCTCACCGTTACTTCTTTAGTTAGAATCCACTCACTTTTTGCTGTTTGGGGGTTGTAAAAATACAGGGATCCGCTCCCTTTTCCTCTATATGCTACTGCCTCATCTACTGCTCTATAATCTATAGTGGTTGGATTATTATTTATTTTTCCATTTTGGACTGGAGAAAAAGCATAATAGCCATTAGAACGTTCATAAATTACTTCTCTTATTGTATTTGGGAAAATGTCACTATCTACACGATTTAAAACTACAGTAGCTACTGCAACTTTTCCAGCATAAGGTTCCCCTTGTGCTTCGGCAAAAACCAATTGAGCTAATAAAGTTCTTTCACTTGCGGTAATTGGTTCTGGTAAACTTAATCGTTGTCCTACATGTAATTTATTATCTTTTAAATTATTCGCTATTTGTATAGATCCTATAGGAACTCCACTTTGCTGACTTATTTTCCACAGAGTATCTCCAGATTTTACTGTGTAAAGAGACGCTGCTTCTGTATTTTCTCCAAAAAAGGATGACAATAATATTACTAGAAACACAGAATATAAAAATTTATTCGATTTCATATATACCTCCTAGTATTAATGTCCACAGGAATCATATTATCAACGAAACTATCTATTTACTACCTCCAATATTTTCCCATTCACTTTAAGACGATACTATTAAGGTTTCTTATATGTGGCACATGTTTCCACTTGTACTATTACACTGTTAATAAATTAAGAATCTATTTTTCTTAATCATACTTTAAGGAAAGAGCTTGACTCCCCATTTGTTTCCACGCATCTATAAAAGGACCTAATGGTTCTTTTTTGTTTTTTTCACCACTAATGGGATCATTAAAATATACAAAAGATTCATCATATCCTGTAATTAACACCGAATGTTCTTTATAGGTTATTTTTACTTTTCCATTTGGCGTCTCCCATTCTTCAAAGGATGAGTTAGGTAATTTTTTATAGGTTGTATTCGTTATTATCCAAACAGGCCTTTCTTTTGAAAGATATAATTTTAGTTCCTCAAACTGTTTTCCTGTTAGATTATCTATTTTGTTTGGTAAATACTCTTCCGCCAACTCTATTATAGGCTTATGATAAACTCCATAGCCTGGTTTGCTATAAGAATACATATCTCCAATATATCCATCATTGGGATCTCCCCAATGTATCTTTCCATTTTTAGTTGATAATGGTGTCTTATCTCTTTCTATTTTTTTAGCGAGTTCCATTTTATCCGTTTTAACTTGATAATATTGTAAGAACATTGCTAAACTAGTCACTTCACAGCCCCTAGGTAACTCAGGAAACTGTTTTATTATAGGTGCATCTAGTAAAATTTCCTTCTTAATTGTATCAACTTTTTTAGATGGTTGATTTACTTCCTTAATGATGTCCTCAACTTCTTTAGGCTCTTCTTCTCCCTTTTTCATCATAAATTCCGGTAGTGGTATATCTACAATTACTTCTTTACGTAATATCCTCTTTAGTTTGCCATTATCAATACTAAATAAAGAAAATAGTATAATTAAATATAAAGTAGTAAGAGAAATTATAACTATATTAGTTCTTTTTACAAGTAATATTATTAAAACACTTGTAATCAACAAACTTATCATAATTAAGATAATAAACTGAAGTTTCATCGCTATTCTCCTAATAAATTTATAAATTAATAACTTAGTAATTTAAGTTTATAATCAAATCATCAAAAAAGTATGGAGAAAGAATGTTATCTTAAATCTGCACAATTTCTTCAATAATGACTTCTATAATAGAAAAAAATATTATTCAAGAGAAATTAAAAAGGTGTGGAAATGACTGTGTATAAAAGGAGAATTTATAATAATGGACAAATTGCTGTTCCTAAAAAATTACAGAAACAGTTGAACTTTAATGCTGGAGACCTTTTATTTATATATATACTAGACAAATCCATCATAATAAAAGCAAACCATGATAATAAAGATTTAAATCAATGTTATTTAAGTGGAAATCGTATTTCTATACCCAAGGAAATAAGAAATATACTGGGAATAACAAGTGATACACCACTTATTATGGGTATTACAGATGATAAAAATGGAATTTTTATAAAGATTGAAATATAATGCAATAAATTTTTATCCTTCAATTTTTTCTTAATCATTGAGAAAACAAAAAAGAACACCTTAAGTGAAATCAAAACTAAGGTGTTCTTTTTTATATTACATATATCATCATTTAGGCGAAAGTTCATTTAGTTTCCTATGCAATTCCCTATTTTCATTTTCTAATTTAATGACTCTTTTATCTAATTTATTATTATTCCTATTATGACTATGTCCTCCATGACTTTTCATCATAAATAACATCATAATTGGACATACAAGTACTAGCAAAATAGATAACCATTCCATTTTTATCACTCCTTTACTTTTTATTAGAATAATGTTAAAACAAGGATTTTTTATCGAGAAATTATGAACATATTTTTAACTTTCATTTTTATTGAGTAGCTAATTTTAATGTTGCTAAATTTTCTCGCATTACCGAAAAGTAATCATCTCCTTTTTTTATTTCTTTATTTGTTAGACCTTCAATGGGATTTAATGTTAAAGATTTTGCACCAATAGTATCTTTAACTGTTTCTGCTACTTTTGGACTTACTAAAGTTTCAAATAATATATAATTTATTTGCCTTTCATTAGCAAAACTTATTAATTCTTTAAGCTTTTTAGGAGATGGCTCATCGGATGGAGAAATTCCTGTAATCGCTATTTGTTCCAATCCATATCTATTAGTCAAATAACCAAATGCATTGTGCGAAACTATTACTTCTTTTCGAATAGGATTAGATAATGCTTCAGTATATTCTGAATTTAATTCATCAAAGTTAACAGCAATTTTGTTAAAGTTCTCTTCATAAACAACTTTTCCATCTGGGTCCAGTTTAATTAGCTCTTCCTTAATAACTTCAGCTATTTGCTTAGCTCGTATAGGATCTAGCCAAAAATGGGGATCGTATGTTTTATCTTCCTGGTCTTCTTTATCATTTGGTTCCGTACTCTCACCAGTTTCTCTTAAAGTCAATAAATCAACATATTCACTAGAATTAATAATCTTTTTATCTTTCGTATCAATACTTTTTATCGTATCTGTTACCCAACTTTCATACCCAGCACCATTGTATATAAATAAATCAACTTCATTTAGATTTGCCAAATCTTTTGGTGATGGTTCATAATCATGTGGCTCAATACCCGGTTGCACAAGATTTATAACTTTAGCTCGGTCCCCTGCTATCTTAGTTGTAAAATCATATAAAGGGTAAAAGCTGGTCATTATTTTTAAACTTTCATCAGCAGTTTTTTCATTTGTGTTTTGGTTGTTATTACAAGCAGCCAAAAAAATAACCGATACAACAAACAAGATAAAAATTTTACTTTTAAACATGGTTTCTCCTCCAAGATTCAATCTTTAAAGTAAGTAATTCTAAAAAAAACATTAACCTAATTAACACTTCTTTAATCAAGTTAATGTTTAAAATAATTTAATTGTATGATTTGATTGATGATTTATATTGAAATATAATCGAGTGGGTTAACAGCATTCGATTTGGATGCATTCCACTGACCTTTATGAAGTTCAAAATGCAAATGCTGACCAAAAGATTGTCCAGTGTTCCCCATAATTCCTACTTGTTGCCCTTTGGAAACAGATTCCCCTGTCTTAACTACTCTACTATCCATGTGCGCATAAACAGTTGTATACACCTGACCATTAATTGAGTGAGAGATAAAGACTACATTACCGTAACTTGTGGAATAATAAGATCTACTAACAACCCCATCAGCAGCAGCAACAATTGGCACATCAGCACTGTTAGCAATATCTATACCAGCATGAAACTTGTTCCATCTTTCACCAAGGGTGGATGTTAATCGTCCTTGAGCTGGAGTTGTCCATACCCCTTTGGTCTTTTTAGAAACATTTGTGTTCGCTTTAATACTACTAGAAGTACTTTTTGCTTCATTTTCTTTTTTAGTAGCTACTTGAGTTTTCTTCTCAGATTCTATTTTTATAGCTTTTTCGATAGCTTCCTTTTGAGAATCAAGTAATGAATTTTGTTCTTCTAAACTTAGTTTTTCATTTTCTAAATCTTCTTCTTTGTCCTTTAGAGATTGCATAATATCATCTTTATTTTTCTTTTGTATATCTAATTCGCTTTTTAGTTTCTTTTGAGACTCGCCATAATTTTCAAGTTTCACTAACAGATCTTTTGCTTCATTTTCCTTATCTTCTAACACTTTTTTATCATCCATATGTTGTTGGATTAAATCCTGATCTGCAGTAATTATTGTTGTTACCGCACCCGCTCTATCTAAAAAATCACTAAAACTCTGTGAGCCTATTAAAACATCCAAATAGTAAATAGTCCCAATCTCTTGATAAGATCGAGCCCTTTCTTTTAACAACTCTTCGCGTTGTTTTATTCGTTCCTTAAGAGTTTTTATTTCTTCATTTAATTTTTGAATTTTTATATTTGCATTTTTTATATTTTCATCATTTTCGCGTATTTTACTATTCGTTTCTGTTATTAACATATCTAAACGTTTAATCTCATCATTTATTTTATCTTGTTCTGTTTTTATGTTATCAAGCTCTTCCTCTGCTTGTTCTAAACCATCTTGGACTTTACTACGATTTTCTAGTATATTGAGTTTTTTATTTTGTAAATCTTCCTCAGAAGATGCTAATGCAATAGAAGTTGTATTAGTTAATGCTAATGAGGCTGCAATTCCGAACGTTATAACAGATGTCTTAATCAATAATTTACTCATTCGAATGTCCTTTCTTTATCAATCTCTAATAACAAGCAAAATTATAACATCACTTTTTGTCGAATTTGGAGATGAAAAATATTACAATTATATTTCACTGTAATATTCTGATAAAATTCAAGGAGTAATTTACCACTAAGAAGTTCATAATAAAACTTTATTCACTAATATAAACGTTTGGTGAATCACACATTTAACTCCCTGCATAATTTCTTCATATAATTGGAGTATTATAAAAAATATAAAATAAATTCAGGTGACCTAATGAAAAAACTTTCCATAAAACTAGGGATTCTATTTTTCATAATCATTTTTGGCTTAGAAGCATTTATGTTTTCTTATCTTCATAGCTCTTTAGTTAATGTGAGAATTGAGGAAGAGCTATCCGCTTTACAAGCAAGGGGTAATTCTCATAGAGATATTCTAGAGAAACATTTTGAAGAAGATTCCATTAGTCACGTTATTTTAATGGAATCAGAAGCTTTAACTGATGTAGTAATTGTTAATCAAAAAGGTGATATTTTGGGAACATCTTTTGACAATAATAATTACAAAAAATATTTAATTCAGCAAAAAAAGGAACTAAAGAGTGAAGGGAAAGTTGTTGAAGATGACTGGAAAAATAAACCTTACATTATTACTTTAAGTCCGATAATGCAAAAAAATGAAACTATAGGATATGTCTATATGTACCAAGAGACAGCATCCATACACACTTTAATTGGAAGGTTAAATGAACATTTTGTTCTTGCTGGTATAATTGCGCTTCTTTTAACTTTCGTTGTGATTGTACTGCTTACTAGAGCATTGACTAAACCACTCGTAAAGATGAGGGAAGCGACTTATCAAATAAGTAAAGGAAATTTTTTAGTTGATCTTCCTAGGACAAGTAATGATGAGTTAGGTGAACTAGCAGTTTCCATAAAAGAATTAGCTAGAGACTTAAATTTCTTAAAGAAAGAAAGAAATGATTTTTTAGCAAGCATTTCCCATGAACTTAGAACACCGTTGACTTATATAAAGGGTTACGCAGATATTTCCCTAAGAAAAAATATTGAAGAAGAAGAAAAAGAAAAGTACTTACAAATTATTGTAGAAGAATCAAATAGACTTTCTTCTTTAATAGAGGACTTATTTGAGTTAGCCAAGATTGATAAAAATACATTTCTCATTCAGAAGCAACAAATAAATTTAAATGAACTTTTAGGAAAACTACAAATAAAAATGTTTCCCGCCTTTAAAGAAAAAGAAATTGATTTAACAATTTTTTGTCCTAAAACCACTTCTTTTTATGGAGACCCAGCAAGAATGGAACAAATTTTATTCAACTTATTGGATAATGCTATGAAGTATTCTCCAGTGAAGAGCAAAGTAGATGTTATGGTTAGATTCAGAAAAAAAGAAACGGAAATAACGATAAAGGATAATGGAAAAGGAATACCGGAGGAAGATCTACCTTATATTTTTAATCGTTTTTACCGTGTTGATAAATCAAGAACAAGATCACTAGGTGGATATGGGCTAGGATTATCGATTGTCCAAGAATTGGTCCAAGCACAAGAAGGAACAATAAGAGTGGAAAGTAAGCTTAATATCGGAACAACATTTATTCTAACATTTAAAAATCTTGGAGGAGAAATCAAATGAAAAGCATCTTAATTGTAGATGATGAACAGCAAATGCTTGATCTAATTGCTCTATATTTATTACCACTAGGCTATAATTGCAAAAAAATAAGTTCTGCGATGGATGCTTTACTTTATTTAGAATCGAACACCGTTGATCTTATATTATTAGATTTAATGATGCCTGATATGGATGGCTGGGAAGCATGTATAGAAATAAAAAAATACTGGGACACCCCAATAATAATGCTTACTGCAAGAACAGATAAAAAGGATGTTGTAAAAGGCTTAAATACAGGAGCAGATGACTATATATCCAAACCTTTTGATGGGGAGGAACTTGTTGCTAGAATAGAAGCAGTATTAAGAAGAAAGGGTAATAGGTTGGAATTAATACAGTTTGACGGTTTAACCTTAGATCAAGAGTCTTTTGAATTACACTATCAGATGAAGAATATACCTCTTACTCCTAAGGAATTTGCACTTATGAAGCTATTTCTCCAAAACCATAATAAGGTGTTCACAAGGGACCATCTTATACACTCCATATGGGGCCATGGCGTAGAAACAGAAGATAGAACTATAGATTCTCACATAAGAAACTTGCGTGATAAACTTAGGAAGGCTGGTTTTCCATCAGAGGAATATTTATTAACAGTTTGGGGCGTTGGATACAAGTGGATTGGAAAAGAATCTGATTGAGGGACCTTTTTATAGAGTATTTACCAGGAAACCCCTTAATTATAGCCACTGTTACTATAATTGCAAATATTATAATAGCAATTTTTGGAGTTCTTCCTAGTGCTTTTCTTACTACTATAAATATTATTTATTTTGATTTAAAATTAGCAATTATTATTTCAATAATTGGTGAATCATTAGGTGCTATAGTAAGTTTTATCTTATATCGTAAAGGATTAAATCGCTTTACTGCTAATTATAAGATAAGAAGTCACTTCTTAAAAAAGTTACAAAGCACAACTGAATCTAAAGCCGTAATACTTATAATCCTGTTAAGAATTCTTCCTTTTATTCCTTCAGGTGCCGTGACATTAACCGCAGCATTAAGTAGCATTAGAATTATCCCTTTTACTATAGCTAGTACAATAGGAAAAATCCCATCGCTTCTAATTGAAGTTTATTCCATTAATAAGGTATTCAGCATCAATTCATCTGGATGGAAAGAGACAATAATATATTGCTCACTAATCCTGTTATTAATATATATTTTAAAAGAGTTTAGAAAAAAAAGAAAATAAAGCAATAAGATGAAAAATGGAGATTAAGACACTTATCATAGAAAAAACAACAAAAATAGGCTTCCGAAAACAAGGAGCCTATTTTTGTATACTTTACATTATCCCACTTTTGTATGCCTTCCTTCTTCTATACCAGATTAATAGGACAGCGGAAATAAAGAATATCAAAGAAATTACTTGTGCAACACGTAAGTTAGTTGTAAGCATTAAGCTATCCGTTCTTAACCCTTCAATAAAAAATCTCCCAAAAGAATACCACATTATATAAACTAAAAATAGTTCTCCCTTTTTAAGGAAAACAATTCTTCTAGCAACAATTAATAAAGTAAAACCAAGAATATTCCATAAGGATTCATACAAAAAAGTGGGATGATAGTACGTACCGTCAATATACATTTGATTAATAATAATATCCGGCAAATTTAAATTCTCCAGAAAATCTCTAGTAACCTTGCCGCCGTGAGCTTCCTGGTTCATAAAGTTCCCCCAACGCCCTATTGCCTGACCTAGTATAAGACTAGGTGCAGCAATGTCAGCCAATTGCCAAAAGGATAAACCTTTCTTTTTAGCAAAAAACCAAGCCGTTAATGCCCCTCCAATAATAGCTCCATGTATGGCAATACCACCTTCCCAAATTGCAATGATATCCCCTGGATTTTCCGAGTAATATTCCCATTTAAATAAAACATAATAAAGTCGGGCACTAAGAATGGAAATCGGTATAGCCCATAATAAAAGATCCGAAAAAGTATCTTTAGGAAGACCTTGTCTTTTAGATTCTTTTGTAGCAAGAATCCAACCAAGAAGTAAACCAGCTCCAATAATAATTCCATACCAATAAACAGTGAAAGTTCCAATTTCAAAAGCGACTCTATTTAGCGGTTGAATATTTTCCACAAAGATTCACCTCGTTTAAATTTTTAGATTAGCCAAAATTTCAAATTTCCGATATTGCTTTTTTCCTTCTTATACAAAGAACATACGTAATGCTGATTGAAAATACACTTAACCAGAAAGTAAAATAGCCTATTTGCGGAATATAATTGTCTAGTACGCTGTATCTTGGCATCATTTTAAATAGGTAATCAATCACATCATTATGAAGAGTCCAAATTGCAGCAACTACTAGATGCCAACCTTTTATTTTATAGGAGTTTTTATATAATAAACCCTGGATTGCCATTGCTCCATGGGAAAAAATCAGCATGTAACTAGACCAATCTAAATAGCCTATTTCTATCAGAACTAATAAATTCATTACAACTGCCCATATTCCATATTTCAATAGTGTTACTATAGCTAGTGCCTCAAACAGAGGTAAGTTAGTTTTCAAAAATAAAGCAATTAATACAAAAACAAAAAATAAACTAGCTGTTGGGCTATCTGGAACAAAAATTAGATATTTATTAGGTGTAACTGATAGTTGGCCTCCATACCATAAAAATCCATATAATGTGCCTATAATATTAACTACTAACAGAATAAACAATGCCTTTCTATTTGTAAGTAATGAAGTAAAATTCAAATGATACACTTCCTTTCCAATAGGTTACTATCATTAATTAGCAGTAAAATGCGGCCTTTTAAAGGCCGCATTTTACCCTGTTTTATATCATTTATTCTGGCTGATTATTAGCATTTTCATCTGGAATAAAAGTAGGCTGAAATCCTTTATATTTAACCATTGTTACCATACCTGCAGAAGCATGATGTAAATCATGGCAATGGAATAGCCAATTCCCAGGGTTATCTGCTTTGAAAGCTATCTCATACTCATCTCCGGGTTCTAGATTTACAGTATCTTTAATAATTGATGCACCCTCAAGTTTTTTACCGTTTTTACTTAAAATTTGAAAAGATGTACCATGTAAATGCATAGGATGGTCTTCACCTTTAGAGTTATTCACAATCTTTACTTTTACAAGGTCACCTTCTTTAACCATAATATTTTCTGTATTAGGGAAAGCTTTTCCATTGATTGTGTAAGCCATATTATTATCTAATACTTCTGTATTTAAGTTCATTGTATATTCAACATCATACTTCTGATTTAGAGTGAACTCACCGTCTTTTGAAGAACCATAATTTGTGTATGTGAACTCTGGAAGTTTTATATCCTGATTCGGTTTGTCTGTAGATAAGGAACTACCTTCATATTGTAATTTCACTTTCATTCCAGCTGTTCCTTCCATATTTCCATGACACTCCAGATACCATTCTCCTGGGTTATCTGCTACAAACTCAATATCATACCGTTCACCTGGTGATATTGAGATTAACTGATCTTCTATTACTTCTGGGTTTTCTATTTCTTGCCCATCAACCGCAACTACATTAAATTTCTGACCATGCAAATGCATTTTGTGTGTCATATACCCAATATTAGCTAAACGGAGTCTTACCGTCTCACCCTCCTTCATTTTTAAAGGCTCAATACTCTCACCACTTTTTCCATTGATGGTAAAAATGTCATACGCGCTCATATCGTCCATCGTCATGCTTCCGCCATCATTACTCGTATCCATATCCATACCTTCCATTTCATCACTTTCACCCATGTCCATACCTTCCATATCGCTCATATCCATACCTTCCTCTGGATTACTCATCCATTCGTCAAGCATTAACGTATAATCACGATCGTATGTTTTTTCTTTTGGTTCAACAATTAAGGCACCATATAGACCTTTATCAAGTTGATTAACACCGTCTTGATGAGTGTGATACATATAAGTACCAGAAATTCGGGGTGTAAACTCATAAGTAAATGTCTCACCTGGTTGTACAGCATTTTGAGTAACTCCAGGTATACCATCCATATTATTTGGAAGAACAATACCGTGCCAATGTATAGTTACAGGATCGGGAAGTTCATTTTTTAAGTTGATTTTTACTTTTTCCCCTTGCATTACACGAATTTGAGAACCTGGTACCGAACCATTAAAAGTCCAAGCATCTACACTAATATCTTTTGTTAATTGATGAGTTGCCTCTTTTGCAACAATCGTAAACTCATTCCCTTTTAAGATTTCTGTCTTAGTTGTTTCTTCTGAAGAAATCTTCTCAGCCTGTTTTTCAACATCTGCTCGATTTATACTCTCGTTTTGTTTATTGGAGCATGCTGAAAGGATTAATAATAGGAATCCAATTAATGCTAGTATTTTTAATTTCATACTCTCTCCTCACTTTCATGAATTATGATATTAAAAATAATTGAAGATTTTATGCATTTTATATGAACAAAAGTTCATAAATTTTAAACGTTATACGTTCTAGTCTAAAAATAACTAGAACGTATAGGTAGAAATATAAAACAGCAACAACAGTACAACAGTAGTTGCCCCTAAATAAAACAAACAACCTGCAGATAATTTGCAGGTTGTTTTTATCCATTTATCTAATTGGTCTCCATTTGCGAAGAAATAATGTATTTCCTACAACGGACACGGAACTAAAAGCCATAGCACCACCGGCGAGTATTGGATTTAATAATCCAATGGCTGCAACCGGTATGAGGATGATATTATATGCAAATGCCCAAAACAAATTCTGTCGTATTTTTCTCATCGTTGATTTGGACAGAAGAATTATATCGACTATTCCCATTAAATCCCCGCGCATTAGCGTAATGTCCGCTGCCTCCATTGCAACGTCTGTACCAGTTCCAATTGCAATGCCTACATCAGCAGCAGCAAGTGCCGGAGCATCATTAATTCCATCTCCAACCATCGCAACAACTTTTCCTTCTTTCTTTAGTTTTTCTACCTCGGCAGATTTATCTTCTGGCAGAACTTCTGCGAGCACTCGGTCTACACCAACCTGGTTGGCAATTGCTTCTGCTGTAAGTCGATTGTCCCCCGTAATCATTATGACCTCAATTCCTAATTTCTTTAAAGCCTTAATGGCATCCGAGGATGTTTCTTTAACAGTATCTGCTACGGCAATTATGGCTGCTAGACTGTCATCAATAGCCATAAGCATAGCAGTTTTTCCTTCACCTTCAAATTTTTCCATAGTATCAATAGAAGCATTAATATTTACATTATTCTGGGCCATAAGCTTTTTATTACCGATTAATATCTTTTGTTTATTGATACTAACTTCAATCCCATGCCCTGGAATAGCATTAAAATTATTAGCTTTTAATAAGTCTATTCCTTTTTCTGTTGCACTGTTTACAATTGCCTCTCCAAGTGGATGTTCCGATCCTTTTTCAGCAGTTGCAGCAATTTGTAATATTTCATCTTTAGAAAGGTTACCGTAAGGAACAATATCTGTTACATCAGGTTCACCCTTAGTAATAGTACCGGTTTTATCTAATACTACAGTTGTTACTCGCTGTGAGTTTTGAAGGTGTTCAGCACCTTTTATAAGTAGTCCATTTTCAGCACCTTTACCAGTACCTACCATAACAGCAGTTGGCGTTGCTAATCCCAATGCACACGGACATGCAATAACAAGTACAGCAATTGTACTAACTAAAGCCGGGGTAAATCCAACAAGTGCGAATGTAATACCAAAAGTAGCTAGAGCTATCACAATGACAATAGGAACAAATACTGCTGAAATTTTATCTGCAACTTGCTGAATTGGAGCTTTGGATCCTTGAGCTTCTTCTACTAGCTTAACAATTTGAGAAAGGGCAGTATCTTTCCCAACTTTCGTTGCCTGGAATTTAAATGAACCATGTTTATTCATAGTAGCACCAATAACATTATCCCCAGCTTTTTTACCTACAGGCATACTTTCCCCTGTTAACATGGATTCATCAACTGTTGTATTTCCTTCTATAATTATTCCGTCAACTGGTATTTTTTCGCCTACCCGAACAATAATAAGTTCTCCTGTTTGAACATCTTCTAGTGGTATATCTATTTCTACACCATTTCGAATAACTCTAGCCGTTTTTGCCTGTAAACCCATTAATTTTTTTATGGCTTCTGAGGTTTGACCTTTAGCCCTTATTTCAAGTAGCTTTCCTAATACAATTAGAGTCATAACTATAGCTGCTGCTTCAAAATAAAGATATTGCCCAGTTCCCATTATAGTAACAACTAAACTGTATAAATAGGCTGCAGACGTTCCTAGTACTACTAGGACAGCCATATTAGCACTACCTCCCCGAACTGAGTTATAAGCATCGCGGTAATAATGACCCCCAACATAAAATTGAACTACAGTGGCTAGTAAAAATTGAATCCAAGGATTTAAGTGAAAGAACCCTCCATTTCCGTACTCCATCATAAAATCTGATATCATCATGACTAAAAAAGGTATGGATAAAATGGCACCAACAATAAATTTTATTTTTTGCTTTCTATAAGCTTTTTCTCGAGTACTCTGTTCATAATCTCCTTCATTTTCACTAACTAATTTTGCATCGTAGCCAGCTTTCCTTACCATATTAACTAATTGATCTACATTGGTACTTCCAGGGATATATTCAACACTAGCTTTCTCTGTAGCGAGGTTAACATTAGCATTTTTTACTCCGTCTACCTTATTCAATACTTTCTCAATACGAGTAGCACATGCAGCGCATGTCATACCTATAATATTTAAATTTACTTTTTCTTGTTCAACCCCATACCCTGTTTTGTTAACTTTTTCAATTATCTCTTCAATTGATACTTGCGAAGGATTATAGGTCACTGCTGCCTTTTCAGTAGCAAGATTTACATTTGCTTTTTGAACACCTTGCACTTTTGATATGTTTTTTTCGATTCTAGTAGCACATGCGGCACATGTCATTCCAGTAATATTTAGTGAAACACTTTCATTATCATTAGTATTAGGTTTAGGCTGTGCTAATGAGCGATTATCTGTTTCCATTTTATACCCTCCTATAACTTTCGATTTACCGTTATCAAACATTTTCTTAATGTTACACAAACTAGAGTTTATATTCTTATTTAATTTGTCACAAAACATTTATACCCTATGGGGGTATAAATGTTTTATAAAGAGAGGGCAACCGTTATTTTAAAACGTTCGCCCTTGTTGCATTATTGTACATCATAACCTTGATCATCGATTGTTTCCTTAATTTTATCTAATGTTAATACTTCTTTATCAAACTCTACAAGAACAGTTCCGGTTCCAAGGTCAACTTTTACATTTGATACACCATTGAGCTTACCTACATTGCCTTCAATTGAGTTAACGCAATGATTACAAGACATACCTTGAACATTTAAAGTTACTTTTTCCATATTTATCTTCTCCTTTTACTTTTTCATTAATTTTTGTATTGTAATTAATACTTCATCTACTACTTCTAGGTCACCTTCTTGAATACGCTCAACAACACACTCTTTCAAATGGCCCTCAAGTAAAATTTTTGCAACACTATTCATAGCTGCTTGTGTCGCAGAAATTTGAGTTATAACATCATCACAATAAGTATCTTTCTCTATTAATCCTTTTATACCTCGTATTTGACCTTCAATCCGATTTAACCTGGTGATAAGATTTTGTTTAACCTTATTGGAGTGATGGCTTTTTCGCTCACTTGAAGTGGAACAATGAGTTTCCTCTAAAGATTCATCATTATCTAAAACGGATGCCATTAACTATTTCACCTCCACAAGCACATTATAGTATACCCCCGTACCCTATGTAAAGCCTAAATTTAAATTTTTTCTTTTTTCTTCTCTGTTTACTAATTATTATGTTTAACAATCATGTATTTTTTGCTAAAAAAATTCAAATACATATGCAATATACAAAGCATTTAAGTGGAAAATATATAAAAAAGTACGCTCTGAAAACCGTTTAAAGCGTACCCTTTCATTAAATTTTATTGTTAAACATTAGCATGTGCATTTAATTCTGATGTCAAACAAATTTCCTTGTGATGGTATCCGATTAATATATTACTAAAACCGTTTAAATCTTTTACATCCATGAAATTGACAAAAATTCCGTTATATACTGAATGTCCTACTTCCTCTTCATAAACCTGTACATCCTTTTTATTATTGGGTATCTCTATTTTATCTGGAATATCAACCAGATTCCAATTTTTACTTGTCTTTTTATTGTCACTTATAAGAACTACTTCCTTTAATTTTTCTTCACTATTAACTGCTGTATTTGTTTTTTCACTTAGAGTGGACATACATCCTGCTAAGATAATGATGATAAATGAAAGAAGTGTTGTTATTATTACCCGTTTAACTTTCATTCTCTTTACTCCATTCGATTATTTTACTTGCTTAATATAGATTAAAACATTGAAGAAAGTGTGGATTTTTTATCTAACACAAAATAAAGTGTTTTACAGTAACCAACTAGCTACTAAAAGCTAATTAATTATTTACTTCCTCTACTTCTCTATAATACTCACTAAACACCTCGGCAAATTCATCAACCGTGTTGAAAAGTTCCTGCTGCTTATTATCCACCCCTCCAAATTCTAAGAGGATTGAATTACTTGATAAATCTTGATTATATACCCCATTCCCTTCATCTTTACTTTTCACAAAGACTCCCCTACTAATTCCAGGAATCTCATTTTCTAATCTTTCATTTAGTTCTTTTGCCAATTTGAGATTTCGTTCATAGTTTTTATTTTCCTTTCCAACTACCCCCCTCTGTTAGGATAGATGTCGTACGATACTTTAGTGTTATACTTTAAGTAAATAACACGGAGGTCGATCGATATGAAAGAAAAAAATGGAGTACGATACTCGAAGGAACAAAAAGAGGCAATTGTTAAACGAATGATGCCACCACATAACGAATCAGTGGCTACTATCTCGAAGGAAGAAGGCATCACAGAACCAACGTTGTACAAGTGGCGTAAGGCTGCACGTGAAGCTGGTGTGGCAACGCCTGGCAATGGACAAACAAGTGACAAATGGACCAGTCAAGATAAGTTTTTAATCGTGATGGAGACCTTTGCGATGAACGAAACGGAATTGGCTGAATACTGTCGTAAAAAGGGTTTGTACCGTGAACAGATTGAATTATGGCGATCTGTTTGTCTCCAGGCAAACGGACAAGTATTTGATCAATCAAAGCAGTTATCTGGTGCGTTAAAGGAAGAACAGAAACGGGCAAAACAGTTAGAAAAAGATCTTCAAAAGAAGGAGAAAGCATTAGCGGAAGCTGCGGCGTTATTATTACTTAGAAAAAAGGCCCAAGCGATTTGGGGGGACGACGAGGAAGAATGATTAGCCCATCAAATCGCGCATTAGCTGTAGAACTCATCCAAGAAGCCAATCAAAATGGTGCGCGGTTAGCGAAGGCTTGTGAGGAACTTTATATTAGTGTACGAACCTACGAGCGCTGGGTGGCAGATGGTAAGGTTAAGGTCGATCAGCGTCCCTTTGCGAAAAGACCTGTTCCAAAAAATAAGTTGTCCGAGGAAGAGAAAAAGGAAATACTCGAGGTTGTTACACAAGAAGAATATGCCGACTTACCGCCGACACAAATTGTCCCAAAGCTTGCGGATAAAGGAACATATATTGCGTCAGAATCTACGTTTTACCGTGTTTTACGTGAAGGAAAGATGCAACACCACCGTGGACGTAGTCAAAAGCCAACACGAAGAATCCCCGAGAGTCATCTGGCCACATCGCCAAATCAGGTGTGGACATGGGATATTACGTGGCTTGGTGGACCTGTGAAAGGCTTGTATTATCGCCTCTATTTAATACTCGATCTATTTAGTAGAAAAGCAGTTGGGTGGGAAGTATGGGAAAAGGAAGAAGCGACACACGCTGAATCACTTGTAAAAAAAGCAGTCATTAATGAGAAAATCCAAGGGGCACCACTGGTGTTGCATTCAGACAATGGGAGTCCGATGAAAGCTGAGACTTTTTTAAGTTTACTTGAGAAGTTGGGGATCCAAAGTTCCTTTTCAAGACCACGTGTAAGCAATGATAATCCTTATTCAGAAGCCATGTTTCGAACACTTAAATACCGCCCTGATTATCCGCATAAGGGCTTTACCTCACTTGAAGAAGCCAGACAATGGGCACACCAATTTGTCCATTGGTATAATCATATTCATCTGCATAGTGGGCTGAATTATGTAACACCGGCACAGTGTCATGCCGGAGAACACGTAACCATATTGACAAAGAGAAAAGACGTATATGAAGCCGCAAAAGCGAAGCATCCAGAACGCTGGGCGAGGAGTCTAAGAAATTGGACACCTATTGAAAAAGTAGCACTTAATCCAATGCGTGATGAGGGAAAAAGGAAACGTTGAGTCCGCCTTAATACACTTTATTCCCTGATGATTTGAATGGAAAGAATGGATTTCCTTTCCATTCAAATCATCAGGCCAGCAAGCGTAACGCGGTAGCCTTGACTGAACACAACACTAAAGTAACTAAATGCGACAACTATGTTGACAAACACCGCTACAAAGAATAATCTTGCATATTCAATACCATTAAACTCTAACGTAGTAATCTTTCTTGCCTGTGAATCCCTATGTATATCAATAAGATAAACTAAAGACTTTTCCTTAGTAGTAGCTTCTTGGACGATTTCTCTTGTTAAACTATAGGATTGAGCGTAACTCCAACCCTTTTTTTTAAGTTCTGCTGTTACATTGGTAGTACTATGTTCAGCTCCTATCCCCCTCTCTAATAATTCATTTTGCAATTGGGTACCCACTTGGATTACATTTTTCTTTTCGTCCAAACTAGACGCCTGATTTGGATCTGTAATACCTGAAAGTTGTGGTAAAAATGCTTCCCAACTATGAGAATGGTATATATATACAACATTTTTATTAGAAGCTTCGTTCTTTGGAGATTCTATTTTGTCTTCATTGGAACTGCTATTATTTTCATTTGTAAGAATATCCTCATTAGGAGGCGGAGACTCTATTGGTAGCGTTGCTAGATTAGTCCCTTTCCCTGCGATAGCTATCTCAGTATTAAATTGCGAAAATCCTACTAATTCTCTTCCTAAAAAAGTCCTTATATCTTCAGGCCAAATATTTGAAGTAAGCCAAACTACGCCGTTTAAAATAGATGGTTTTTTAATTTCTTCGTTAACATCTGATAGTTGAAACTGTCCAATTTCAAATAAAGAAGAAAGAATATCTGCATCTAGTTGCTTAGTAGAAACAGAAACAATGTCTGATGAAAGTTTTATATCTGATTTCAGATAATTTATTAGGAAAATACTAAAATACATGACAATAATAATAGCTAGTAGATAACCATTTAATATTCGTATCATAATTTGACCTCCCTATTTGATAGTGGTATCTACATATTTATATGTAATAGTTTCATCAGTAGTCTGCATGTTTTCTGCACATTCAAAGAGACAGGTATTTTAAAGATTATATAAAAAATGGCTACTCATTATGGTAGCCATTTTTAAAAGTTTCAATATTCTTCTGTTATAATAGGGCTTCCAATTGTTAAATTATAAGTGTCTTGAAGCTCTTTATTTGTCCTTATACCAAATTGAATGTTAAATTTGTTTTTTTTATTACTAGATAAATAATCCTTCCACGACTTGTTATAAGCAGTAATTGAAACAAAATCATCTTCAACTAATTTTTCAATAGAGTTTGCTGTAAATTTTTTCAAAAGTAGCGTTGAAATTTGTTTAATATTTTCTTTCTTTCTTACTAAAGCCTTAACAGTAAAAAAGTAGTTTTCTTTCTCATCTAGTGATTTCAAAACATTTTGGTATTCCTCTTTATTCCAATCTGTGCTTTTATAACTATAAGTTTCTAAAATGTTATATTTATCATTTTCATTATATGCAGTTAAGGTAATTAACTGCTGGATATTTTGGTCTTTTAATGTACCAGTTAACTTAATATGATGATTTTTATCTTTCTCAACTTCCCAATTAAACTGTTGATATTTTTTCTTTAATTCAGATTCTCTTTGATAATATATATTTAATGAAGTATTACTCTTCTTTTCTTTTTTCGTGTAGATAGACCATTGAGAAATATCAGCATTAATTGATTGAAGATTAACTATGGTTTTTAATAATTTATCCTCTTTTCCAGAAACCTTATAATTAAAATAAAAAAATAAAGAAATTAAAAGGACAGAAGCAGTTATATAGATAATTGTTTTCTTCATAAAATATCCCCCTTTAGTTTCATAGTGTCCTATATTAATTACTTTTATACCTTAATATCTTTTAATCTATAACATTAAGTAAACTAGAAAAATATAAAAAAGGTAATAGAGTCGCTCTATTACCTTTTCTATCAAAGACGTTCCTTGATCTGATCTATTCCAATTCGGTTAACAAATTTATAAAACTTTTCTCTTTTCTTTCCTTCATTAATATATAATTCTAATATTTCCTCAACCTTTCTATATAGTTCCTCTGGTGAAAGTTCCTTCATTAATAATGTTCCTATTTCTGCATCTTTTCCAGTTGCTTTACCTCCTATATAGAGGGAGTAAGTATCTTTTATTTTCATTATTCCTATATCGTTAACTAATGGTTCACCACAACCAACAGGACAACCAGTATATGCAGCTTTTAAGGTAAATGGTACCTCTCTCCCTGCAATTATTCTGTTCAATTCCTGTGCTATAGGCATCCCTTCTTCCTCAGACCCTTTACAAAAATTACATGTACGTAAGCTTTTTACATAATTACCTACAGGATAACAACTTAATCCACTCAGTCTAAATTCCTGCATAATTTCAGTAGCATTACTTTGGGGAACCTCCAAGTATATTTGTTGAAAGGTAGTTAATTCTACCTCTTGATCCTCATCTAAATATTTAGCCAAAAGCGCTAATTGTTTTGCATTTAATTTAGCTCCAAACTGGATACCACCGTTGACTGCAATTTTTATCTTTTCAACGCTCATATTTTCCAACTCCCACATTATTATAAATGTAAAAAAGGCTACCAAAAGATAGCCTTTTTTATTATTCTACTGGAGATAATTCACTTTCCGTAATCCATTGGTGGTTCGTTACTTTTTCTCCACCTGTGGTTGGGGTATAATCTACCATATAAACCGTTGTTTTTTCTGCTGAATCGATTGTAGCCTTTGCCCCCTTCATGCCTTCCATATGGTCTGCGTTGACTATAACTTCTGTACCTGGCTCAATTGCTTCATCTCCAGCGTCTTCAATTTCCTCTTGAATTACCCATTTATGATTTGTTACTTTTTCTCCACCTGTTGTTGGAGTATATGAAATTGTGTAAACAATTGTATCGTAAGCACCTACGATTGTCGCTTCTGCTCCATCCATACCTTTCATATGGTCTGCATTGATTATTGCATTACTTCCAACCTCATATTTAGGCTTTTCAGCGACTTTTAGACCCTCAGGAACTTCTCCTGAACCCGACATATCCATGCCTTCCATATCATGAGAAGACATATCCATTCCCTCTTCACTTTTGTTTGAGCTATTTTCGTTGTTATTGTTTGAACAAGCAGCTAATAATAAGACCAATAGTGTTAAGATTAGACTGCTTTTCATGAAAGTTTTTTTCTTCATTTGAATTCTCCTTTTTTTCTTGTTCAACAATTAGATGTTCCTCATAAAAAGATGAAAAATATTTATTGGTATATTGACTGTTTCTGCTCCTTCCTATTTTATTTTCCCCTATTTTACAAAGAAAAAATGCAAAAAATATGCAGAAATTTAATATATCTTAAATCAGGAACATTCTTATAATACTAAATAAGAGCAATAATGGAACGACTGAAAAAATAAAAGCCCAAATTCCTTGTGTATCTTCTTTCCTTTGTAGCTTTGTATATTTCTTAAAGGAAATTTCTCCTTTTGCAAATTTCATTCCATTTTGATTTGGCTTTATTACGTATTCTTGATCGTAGTTATCTTTCAAGACAACATTGGTAATAAGGGACTTTTCATCCCAATTAGAATCTAGGAAGACATCTATGTTGTTATTTGAGTAGATTACTCGGTCAAATTTATATATGGAACTTTCTTTTATCGTTTTACTTACTTTATAAGCCTGTTCTTCAACAAAATTGTTTGTTAAGCACATATTTGACCCACACCTCTTAATTAATTAGGTTTTTTGGAAATGTTTAAAAGACTTTTTCACCACATAATGTTACATATATTATATGTTTATTAATGTCCCATTTACACTATGGAATTTAAAATAGGTACAGTTTCATGAAAAGCTTTTATTAGCCTTTAATGCTAAGAATTACCGAAAACAAATTTGTTAACCATTTGAGGATTCAATCAAAGAGTCTAAATTTTTATTTATAAAGGAGTTATATTATGACTTTTACTTTACTTAAAGCAATCGATGAATATAAAAATGACCCAGAATCTGTTTACCAAACCTGGTTTATAAATAACAACGATAGACTAAAGGCATTTCGTACGATAAAAAATGCTATAAAAGTAGTTATTAAGGAAATAGAGAATAACACATTTCCTTGTGATTTTAAGGGTTCATCCCTTGAGGTAGCTATTTCAGCAATTGCGGAACAAAAGCAAATCTTTGAGGGCGCAGCTCATGCTTTTTATTGGAAGCCAAAGTTAAGAATACCTGATATTTATGAAAATGAAGATAATAAAAAAGCCTTTGGTCAATTTTTAAAGGAAACATTGCTCTATAATCAAGAAAAACAATTAATCTATAATATTATGAAACTTCAAGAAAAAAATATAAAAGGACTAGGTCCTGCAGTAGGTAATATTTTATATTTTCTTCACCCTACTATTTTCCCGCCTTTCAACACTAGCATTGTTAAAGGTTTTAATATGATATTCAAACAAAAAATTAAATTAGGATCATGGGAAGATTATTTAACGATGCGCGAAATTATGATGGAGTATAATAATAACCATAACCTAGTCCTATCAAAAGATTTAGGTGCACTAGCAGGATTACTATATGAGATAGGTTCTGGCAGACAAGTTATTCAAGAAAACCACACTCTACTATTACAGGATATAGATAAAGTTAATAAAAAGCTAAAAAAAAGACATGAAGAAATTCAAAAGGAATTAGCCGAAGAGAATGAACATACTGAAATGCAATATTATTTAGCTAAAATAGGGACGACTCTTGGTTATAATGTGTGGATAGCAAAAAATGACCATAAAAGAGAATGGAAAGGATATAAATTAGGCAACTTTTCTATTCCCCATTTAAACTTAGAAACAATTTCAAGTGCTGTTAGTGAAACGATTTCTTTTATCGATGTTCTATGGCTTAATGGTGAAAATAAAGTTATAGGTGCATTTGAAGTAGAAAAGTCCACGTCTATATACTCTGGAATTTTACGCCTACAGGATTTGTCTATGTCCTTTAACAATGATAAGTCCAGATTTTATTTAATTGCTCCGAATAAAAGAAAAAAAGAAATTAAAGCACAATTATTAAGACCATCCTTCCAACATGACAGTATGTGTAAAATTTCTTATATTCTATTCTCGGATTTAAGAGAAGACTGTGAAGCTATGTGTAAGTTTGGAGTTAATATTTCTGTATTAGATAAGATATCAAACTAAATCATAATCCTATAAGTTATACTTGTATATATAACTTATAGGATTTTTTACATTTTATTAAGAAACCATTTTTCTACAGAATTCTGCACATTTAAAGCAAGATTCTGCGCATTGGAGACAATGTTCATGATGACTGTGCTTTTTACATTCTTCCCCACACTTTTCACAGATATCCGCACATAACAAACATATTTCCTTTACTAATGGGCTATTAGACTGCATTGCTTTTGCGGCTAAACTACAGATATCCGCACACTCTCGATCTAATCTAATACAACGAGCCATCATTTTAATATCTTCTTCATTTAAACAAGCATCAAAACAAGAATTACATGCTTTCATACATTCCAAACACGCTTTAATACATTCTTCGTAGTTCATATTCATTCTTTTCCCTCCTATTAATTTATACAAGAATATTATTCCCATGGATTTAATAAATAAACTGCATAAAAAGTGCAAACTTTTTATGCCTAATCTGCAAAATTTCTACATACTTCACTTATATAATCCTATTTAAAACCTAATTCAAGTTAGAATAGGAGAGTTTTAATGAATAACATTTTGTTAATTGGAGCAAGTATTGAAGAAAAGTGGAATACTCTATTAACAAGAAATGGATATAATTGTATCGGACCGATAAATATTGAAGAAATTCCAAATTACATTTATTCTCCATTAATTGATATTGTTTTAATATATGATGAACATTTATCCATAACAGTGGAATCAATTTGTATAAGTATTAATAAAATTTCTCCTGCTTTTATCATGGTAATAAGTAGCAATATAAATTATTCACTTGTTAATATTTTAAAAAGTGGGGCAGACGTTTGTTTATTTGAACCAATATATGAGGACGAGCTAATTGCCAGAATCAACTCATTATTGAGGCATAAGAATAAATTAACAAATGATATATTTACTTACAATAACTTAGAATTAAATATAAAAAAACGGAAAGTACATTACAGAGAGAAAATAATTCCACTAAGTCAAATAGAGATAAAGATTTTAGAAATGCTGATAAAAAATGATAACAAAGTTTTGTCCACTGATTTTTTAATAGATAATATTTGGGAAGATCACAAAATAAGTGCTCAAACGCTCCGTTCTTATATTCGTAATATTAGAGATAAAATTAGAGATTCTGGTTTCCCTGTTGATAAGTATTTAATTACAGTTTGGGGAATGGGTTATATATGGAAGTTTGATTAATAATTTCTCAATATATCCTTTTAATTGAACAGGAAAATAAATTCGTTTTCTTGACATTATTATAAATAGCAAATATGGTTAATCTAACAGAACCCACCACGCCTCTTAACCTTTGTTAACGCGGACCAAGGTGGGTCATTTTATTTTAAGGAAAAATTTAATTTGAATTCTGAATTTGCTTCCAAAATAAAAAAAGAATTGCTTCTGCAATCCTCTTTTTTATTTACTTGCGATTTTTTGAATATCCTTCTCAAGTAATTTTTTCCTATTATTTATTTCGTCAATTTCTAGTTTTTGTTCTAAGATATAAACAATAGCAGCATAAACTGTATCATAATTATCCAAACAATCTTGATCAGATAATTCATGAATTCCTTGACTTAAAATCCCGTATAGCACCTTGTTATTTACTAAGAATTGAGGTAAATAATCTTTTAGAAATTCAATCTTTTCGTTCATACGCATTATTAAGAATTCGTCTTTATTAGCAGATGGATTTTCATTTAAATAAATCTCAAATTGATCAAAAATCAAATTTTCGAATATTCTCCGAAGATAGACATAAGAACCAACACCAACCCCATGAGATTTCAAACCTACTGAAGTGCTTAGTTCGGTCATAATAAGTTTGTTCTGCTTACCCTTCATTATTGATTTATATCTTTTGGTTGAATTATCAAACTCTCTTATTGAAGGATTTTGCCCAATCTTCGTTAAATGTCCTTTTTCATCAAGCATAAAAATAACATTGAATTTATGTTGCTCTTTTGCAGTACAGTTTAATTCAAGTGTTAGTATGCCATTTTCAAAAAATGACTCTCTTAGTATTTTAACATTTTCTTTAGTTGCCCTTTTAGCATAATCAATGTTCTCCTCATATTGTTCTTGGCTACGAATATTACCATCCGAGATTAAATAAGAAGATTTAACACTTTCTGGAACTTCTTTAGTGCTTTTATAAACTATTGGAACTTCTTTGTTGCAAAAAGGACAAAAATGAAAATCATTTAATTTATCATTTGAAAAAATACCTTTTAAAGCTTGAATATCAATGTTTTCCATAAAATGAGTTATATTCCAATTACCTGCGATCTCACCGTCATTATCATAATAAGGTTCAGCTTCCTCATCTTCTACAATAGATGTTTCAATTTTAATTTTGCTATATAAAGGGAAATCTAAAAGCAATGAATATTCTTTACCTATAAATTCATGTAATCTTACCATTGTAATCCATCCTTCAATTTATATTAATATAAATAATGCTATCACAATTATATATACTTTTTATTTTAAAATGTGCTAAATTCAACATTTTTTCTATCTCTGTACTTGTTTCTCGTGGACTTTCTTTTTTCATATAAAGCATATATTATGGAAAAGAGTAGGAGGTTTTTTCTATATGTCTACAAGACAAAATGGCTGGACAAAAGACGAAGACTTATTGTTGGCAGAAACAGTTATTCAGTTTATTAAAGATGGTAGGACACAGCTTCAGGCATTTGAAGAAGTCGGAAAACAATTAACAAGAACTAGTGCAGCTTGTGGCTTTCGCTGGAACTCAGCTGTCCGTAAACAGCACGAATCGGCTATTAAGACAGCTAAAGAACATAGAAAACAACTAAAAAAAGGTGTTAATATTGAGACAAGTGTAATAACAATTCAAGAGTCAGAGCAATCCCCTATTAAAAGTGGTGATGATTTTGAGCAAATACTAGCGTTTATTAAAGACATTTATAATAAATCCAAAATATATGAAGAACAAGCAGGTTTATTAGAAAAAATAAAAGAACTAGATGAAGAAAATAACAGGCTTCAAAACGAACTAATCTCTACAGATGAGGCCTATCAAGCCATAGTTGAATTAATGGAAAAAGCAAGGGAAATGGTCTTGTCCAAATAAAAGCAGCTGCCGAAGTGGCAGCTGTTTAGTATCTCTATGATGGTTTTAGTCCATCCTTTTTTTAATTTTATGTCTTGCTTGAAGTGAAAAATAAAAGTACTTACTAGCCTTTTCAAAATCTTGTCTTTCATTATGATAAGATGCTATTAAATCAGCATATTCTTCTTGGTCAATCCATCGTTCTTTTTCTGTAAAATAAGTGATGGCGGATTGAAGCGTTTCATCGTCTGCTTGGTCCTGAAGATATAATTCATTTAAAATTACGTATTTATAGTGATAAATCATATTATCATTTTCAATTGTTTCCGCTAGTCCTCTATAGCAATGATTTTTAGCTTCCTCAATGCTTCCATTCATCAATAATTCCTTAGTAAAAAGAAACCTTAGTTTAGCTTGATCCAAATGATATTCTTGCAACTCTAATGCTTTCCTTATGTATTTTAAGGCTGTAGTACTTTGGCATTGGTCACTGTATAAAAAAGCCAGGTTGTGATATGAGAGTGCTATTAACTTCTGGTCATCTAACTTTTTAGCAATTGAAAGAGCTTCTAATAATAGTTCTTCAGCTTCAACATGCTGCTTTAAATCAATTAAATTTAGAGCCTGAATCAGCTTGTACTCTGCTATCTTGTTACTTGGTGACTCCATATTCACATAAACATTAGTTTCATAAAGATTGATACATTTTTCGATACTCCGAATAGATTTTACTGTTTCTTCAGTATAATAATATACTGAAGCTAATCGGTAATAAAATGCAGATAACTCCAATTCATCTTTTATACTACTTAAATATACTTCAGCTTGAATAATCCACTCTAAGGAATTCTCATATTTCCCCTTAGTATATTCAATATTACATTGTGCCATAAAGTAGAAATACTTCTGTTCTGAAGTAATGTTCTTACTGCTCAATAACGCTGCCGCTTTTTGTAAAGCTTTATCTCTTAAAGAAGTACTTCCGAATAAGTGTTCATGTAGTGCTATATTAGCATGATAAAGCATCCCTAATTGATCATTGTGAAAATAGGCAAATTGCTCTTGTGCTGCCTGAACTTTAAAGAACATACTCTTTCCTCTATCATAATTGCGTAGTACACGAGTCCAATTTAAAAGTAATTCATACATTCTGTTATTGGATATAAAGGAAATACTCATACCTTACTTCCCTTCTTGATTTTTCCATATTATATCGCAAAAGAACTACTTACGCTTATATAAATCTCTAGCCTTTTTAAATTCCTCTAAATCAGGTTTCCAGAAGAGATAAGTGTGGGTATTCCCCTTCCCTAAAGTTACTTTCTTCATTACAGGTATCTTTCCATTGGTTAATGCAAATTGAAAGTTAGCTTTGGTCATTTCAAGAAACTCTTCTGCTTCAGGACGTAATAATACTTTCTCAATGGCTTCCTCTTTTTTTAAATCTTCATTTTGGGACATATTAATTCTCCTTATTATTTATACTTAATTATTATATCATCCCTTATATATTTGTGAAATATAACTTAATAATCATTTAACTATGCTATATGTTTATCTAATCCTTAATATGGTATAATTGAATTATAGATTAATATAGTTAGCCGGATAGTAAAAATAGTAATTAAGTAATATTCTATTTATATAATCTAATAAATTTAGAAAATAATAAGATAATAATACCCAAATTAAGTTTTGAACGGTAGTGGAAGAAGATAAACGAACAACTAAAATTGTTTCAGAAAAACTGATACAATTAATAATAAAATGGAGGTATGAAATATGGAAAACACGATAAAGCAAAAAAGTAGTCTTAGTAAGATTATTACTATTACTATTATTACTGCATTAGTAATAATTTCAATATTCAAAATAGAACTAATTGGTAAAGTTATCTTCTGGATACTTGCTGCAATTGTGGCAGCTGTTTTCTTTAAACGTGCAGCTTATACTATACTTGGAATTTCTCTAATTATCGGGGCTATCTACCTTATAGTAAAAGTATTTCAAATAGGACTGTAGCTTTATCGATTTACAAGTTTTTGGAGGGGAAAAAAAGTTTTTTAATCTTGAAAAGCTAAACAAACATAACCCCGACAAGACGGGGTTATGTTTGTTTAGCTTTAATTTTAAAATATAAGTTACTTCATCATTTTAAAAAATGACAATTTCACTATTTTTATTTTCTATTTTTCTTTCGTGACTTTCTTTTTTGCTTTTCATTTATGCGTTTACTATTTGGTTTCTTCTTTTTGTTCTTTACTGGAATATTTTCTTGATATATATTTTCAAGTGCAGGATAAAGACCCTGTTCCAAGTAGTAAAAGCTTCTTGTTTGGTAAACTAATTCTGAAAGGTTCATTAATGACTGAAATATATCCCAACAACTTCGAGTAAAGTCTTTTAGTGAAATAACGGGAGGTTGTTCATTACCCTCTTTACCTTTCGGGAAATACGTGATCTGCTGACTTTGTATATCTATTTTATATGTGTTATGTCCAATAGCATTTCTTAGTTCCTTATTTAGATGAGGATACACAATATTATCGAATGCTTCATTTCCATCAATAAAGCTTAATTTAATACCTTTAGATTTCAGTTTATTTGTATAGTCGTCTAAACTAACGACATCGCTCCTTATTTCTTTCATTAGTAAAAAATCACCGCGATATTTTAGGTTATTATAAGCTACTATAAGCTCTAACATTTCAGTGATAACCTCATAAACATCTACATAAAATTGCTTTAAATCCTCAAAGGATACTGTAGTAATACCTTTTTGATCTAATACATTTTCAGAAGCTTCTTTATAAAAATCCATACCAAAAACGGGAATCATGAACCTGAATTTCTCAGTGAATTGCTTAATGCATTCAAATATTTTTTCTTCGTTTCTATGGATGGAGGTAGAGAAGTGTTCTACTAAAGCAGTAAATTCTTTATCTTTAGTTTTTTTTAGATTTAAAATTTCTTCTCTAATAAACGTGATTTGCTTATTAAAGAAACTTTTACTTAATATATTTGATAATAACCCTACTATATTAATCTGTCGAATGGCAGTAATGTATTGTAATTCATTATCTAATGGAAATTTCCTATTAGGCCTAGTGACAGGGTAGCTGCTCTAGTCCGCGGGATTTCTTCCAATAAAAGTAAAAAAATAATAATTTTGAGAAGTATTGTTGATAGCTGTCTATGTTGAAATTTATACTGTTTATAAAATGACATAGCGAGAAGAGGGAAACCCTTGAAGAGAAATTGGAATCAAAAAGAACTCGATGAACATTTTAGTTTATTGCCAAATGAAAATCATTTAGTGCTGAGTAAGAAAACAAGTGCAAACCGTATAGGGTTTGCTGTCCTTCTTAAATATTTTCAACAGGAAGCACAGTTTCCTAACAAGAAGCAAGATGTGCCTAAAGATGTCGTTCAACATCTAGCTGATCAAGTAGATGCATCGGTTGAAGACTTTTACGACAGCTATGGTTGGGGTGGAAAAGAAAGAAGTTATACAGAACATCGAAAGGCAATACGCAATCTTTTCGGATTTCGCGAGATTACTGCAAATGACAATCATCTTTTCGCAAAGTGGTTAGAAGAACAGGTCCAGTTTACACATGATACCGACTATTTGAAAAACCAATCCTACAGTCTCTTTCGTACTTGGAAAGTTGAACCTCCTTCAGTAGGAAGCCTGAAGCGAATGATTGAATCTGCTATTGATCATTTTGAAAAGAATTTATATAACATGACCTATCAGCAACTTTCTCCTAAGACTTGTTCACGATTAGATGCATTTCTTGAATCCCATTCTGATGGAGGTTCCAATGTTTTTTTCGAAGCTGAAATTCCTGATGAAGAAAACAACGACAATTTAACATTTCGCCAGTTACTATCCTCTCCAGGCAAACCAAGTGTAAGTACGATGGAAATGGAAATCAAAAAACTATTAGCCATTCAACATCTTCAAATCCCTGATGGTTTATGTAAGCAGGTGTCTCCTAAACTAGTGAAAAAATATCGACTTCGTGCAGCCACAGAAACCGTAACGGAATTGCGTGCACACCCTGCACCGATTCGCTATACCCTTCTTGCCATTTTATTTTCGCATCGTCATGAGGAAGTCATTGATTATTTAGCTGATTTATTGGATGAAATTACGCTTAAATTTGGAAATAAGGCCAAGAATACAACACGAAAAGAAGCAGTAGAAGAATTAGAAAAAGTCCAAGGGAAAAATAAACATATTATCAATTTATTAAAAGCAACCGTAGATCACCCAGAAGGGGTCATTCAAGATACTCTATTCCCCATTGTTAGCTCTGATACGATTCGAGATATTATTAAGGACATGACAAAAAATAACCGGGAGTACAAAGAAAAAGTCTATACAAAAATGCACTCTTCTTACCAAGGGCATTATCGGAAGTCCCTTTCTAAAATTTTAAACAACCTTACTTTTCGCTCAAATAATCAATTTCATCAGCCGATTATCAAGGCTATCCAACTCATTCGAGAGTACGGAGAAAGTGGGCAACGTTATTTTGCTGCTGGAGATGAAGTTCCCATTGAAGGTGTAATTCAGCCGAAATGGAAAGACGTTATTGTCGAGACAGACAGCAAAGGAATAGAAAGAGTAAATCGAATTAACTATGAAATTGCAGTCATCCAATCGCTCCGCACTCGACTTCGGTGTAAAGAAATTTGGATTGAGGGTGCTGATCGATATCGAAACCCAGATGAAGATCTCCCCCAAGATTTTGAAGAGAACAAGGAAGAATATTTTCAAGCACTAAAAGCGCCACTGGATGTAGATCCTTTTATCGAAGATATTATACAGTTGATGAAAGATAAACTCCATTTACTGAATCAAGGGTTAGAGGATCAAAGTAACGAAAAAGTGGCGATTACTACAAGAAATAACAAGGGGTGGATTCGGGTCACTCCACTTGAAAAGCAAATTGAACCCCCACATGTGATGAGGATTAAACAGGATATTAAAAACCGTTGGTCTGATATCAATCTATTGGATTTATTAAAAGAAACAGATTTTCATACGAAGTTTACCAAGCACTTTAAGACTACAGCCGATCGAGAGATTTTAGATCGAGAAACCATCCAGCGACGGCTCCTTCTAAGTTTATTTGGGTTAGGAACGAATACAGGTTTGAAAGCTGTTTCTGCTGGAAACCACCTAGATGGTTATCGGGAACTTCGATATATTCATCAAAAATTTATTCATAAAGATCATTTGCGTAAAGCTAATGCAGAGGTTACCAACCATATTATCTACAATCGAATGAAAGAAGTATGGGGAGAAGCTACTACTGCATGTGCTTCCGATTCAAAACATTTTGGATCTTGGGATCAGAACCTGCTTTCAGAATGGCATCCTCGTTATAAGAAACATGGAGTTATGATCTATTGGCATACGGATCGAAAGTCAGCATGTATTTATTCACAGCTAAAAACCTGTCTTTCTTCGGAAGTTGCAGCTATGATGGAAGGGGTTCTTCGTCACTGTACGGACATGGAAGTTGACAGAAATTATGTCGATACACACGGACAAAGTGTCGTTGCTTTTGCTTTTTGTCATCTTCTTGGTTTTAAACTGATGCCACGCTTTAAAAATATTGGTTCTCAAAAGTTATATCGTCCAGAAGCTGGCATGAATGAGGAATATCTTCACCTGCAACGGGTTCTAAGTAGACCGATTAATTGGGATCTTATTCGGCAACAGTATGAACAGATCATTAAGTATGCAACTGCACTAAGGTTAGGTACTGCTTCTGCTGAATCCATATTAAAGCGATTCACTAGGGATACAAAACATCCAACCTACCAGGCTTTATGTGAATTAGGGAAAGCGATTAAAACGATCTTTTTATGTGATTATTTACATGATGAAGAGATTCGCAGAGAAATCCATCAAGGATTAAATACAGTGGAACAATGGAACTCTGTCAATACCTATATTTTTTATGGGAAAAACAGTGAAATGCGTTCCAATTCTATAGAAGATCAAGAAGTGGCTGCCTTATCGCTTCAATTGCTGCAAAATTGCTTAGTCTATATGAATACCTTAATGGTACAAGAGGTGCTTTATGACAACAACCAATATTGGTTGAAGAAAATGACTCCAGAAGATTTTAGAGGATTAACACCTTTATTCTACAACCATGTGAATCCTTATGGAATCTTTCAACTCAATATGGATCAGCGAATACCTATTAAGTTGAAAGTTTCGTAGTTTTCTCACCGGTAACAAAAAAACAGCTAACATGATGAAAAGATATTAGCCGGTTTTTGAATGAATATCTGGTTGCCAAAAGTTCACAATTCTTCAGAAAAGCGCTCGATTGTTGGAAGGCGGGGCTAGGCTATGTATATATATTTAGGTTCTGTTATAGTTATGGTTGGATGGGTGATCATTATGAAAAAAATTAAATATATCGTCCTTTTTGCTTGGGTTGTGCTTTTTTTATATTTTTTTGATATGTTTATGCCTAAAGGTATACTTTACTTTGTTGTAGGGATACCAGTATTATTTTTAAGTTCCGTCGCGATTTTTAAGTTTCTTGATAATAAATAGAGTGGGGAACAATGAAAAGGGATCTTTTAGTTGAAAGATCCCTTTAGCTGCTTGTTCTGTTAAAGCGCCCTTTAACAGAAAATTTGAATTCAAGATAATATTAATAATGATCTTCCGTTTTTGCCCCCTTTACTTGCATAACTAATAAAAAAGAAGGAGTAGCCCTTTTAAATTGCCACTCCACAATAGCCTCTATGCTTACTCCTGTAATATATAGACTTCAACTAAAGACTTCTTATGTGAAGTAATATTTAGAAGTCGTTGATTTTTTAGTCGTTTTTCCTCCAATTAGTAATTTTTGCGACTATAGTATTATATTAAACTATTTTATTACCAAAAAATTATGCTTGTATTGCGAAGACACGACATTCCCTTGCACAATGCAAGCAGACTTGCGCACAATGTTGTGAATGGTGGTCAGAGAACTTGGCACATTCGTTTCCACATACTTCACAAATATGGGCCAACATTCTATTCATACGGCTATTTCGGGCAATACAACTAGCTGTTAAATGACAGATATCAGCACAATCACGTAATAACTCCAGTTGATATCTTCGAGCATGAATATCTTCATGATGGAGCAAGTGGGTAATCATATGATCACATGTTGCTGCGCATTGTTGAACCGTGTGAAGCAAATTTGAAGGGTGCATCATTCCCATAGACATTCCATCTTTCATTCCAGCAGGTGATATATTGGTTGGTGAAACATTTTCCATCCTAATCATATTGTACATGGTTACTCCTGTTTGATTGATTGGGTAAATGCTCTACGGTAGTATCGTATGTATGGGACAAATAACATGAAACCGAGCTATTAGCCTGTTTTGATTCATGATCTTCATTAGCACATAAAACAGAAAAAATGTTAAAAACAAAAAACAGGTTTGCGAACATTCCACAAACCTGTTCTTACTTCCTTTCATTTACTTTTTTCTAACACATCGATGAGTATTTCTTCAATATTCTCTGCAATGGATTTCAATTCGGGATCATTTAACAAACCAATCATAGCCGTTGGTTTTGGAAGTCCAATTTTAGTCTTCCCTTCACTTTCATAGACAGTTATCTTACAAGGCAAGAAATATCCAACTAATGGATTATAGCCGAGAACCCTTGCAGCTTCTACGGGATTACAAACTTCAAGTATTCGATAAGGTGAAGTATAACTATGTACTCCTTTTTTCTGTAGGGTAGCAGTTAAATCAAGCTGCCATAGGATTCCAAATTTATTTTCTTTTAAATTTTGTTCAATTGATGATATAGCTTCATCAATCGTTTTATTCGTAATGACTGTATAATGGAATTCCATAAAAATCCTCCACCTGATTTGGTTTTTATTTTCGAAATAATGTTGTCTTGGATATTTTATTTAATCCTTTTACCCTTAATCCTTTTTATTCTTTAATGCTAATTTAACAGCAATATAGACAACAGCACCTATGACAAGCAGATTAATTAACCATCCCAAAAGTCCAAAACCCCAAAAGTAACTGCCCATCATGCCGTTTCCGGGCAAACCCATCATTAATTTTTCCTCCTTTATATCGTGACTTCTGATACAAACAACAAATTTTACGTATAATACTGATAATAAAAATCTGTTATGGAAAGCTAGAATCGAAACAGTTTATAAATAGATGTTCTTTTAGTATTTTTATTAAAAAAGTAAATATTATGTACGGCATTATACTAATTAAGTTCAAACTACTAAATGAAGGAGGGAAATTTAATGAAAGCAAATTACGGCATCTTCATTGCAGGTATCATAATAGTCTTGGGAGGACTCTTTCTCTTTTTCGTACAAGGTCAGGATATGCCCGGTCAATTACCGGATCTATCAATGAATCAGCCATCTGATAATCAATCTATTGAAACAGAAGAATCCCCTCTCCCTATACCGCCATTATTAAAAGATAAAAACCCTGATCCAAATAAAGCAGAATTTCAAATAACTGCCCAAAACTCTACAAAAGAGTTTATTGCCGGAAAAGAAACAAAGACGATGGGGTATAATGGCGATTATTTAGGCCCCGTTATTCGGGTTCGTAATGGTGAAGAGGTATCTGTAAACGTAAAAAATAATTTAGAAGGTGACATAACAACCATCCACTGGCATGGTCTTGAAGTTGATGGCGTCAAGGATGGCGGACCACACTCAGGGATTCAACCGGGAGAATCATGGTCTCCAGAATTCAAGATAGAACAGCCCGCAGCTACTTTATGGTTTCATCCCCACCCTGAGCAACAAACTGGCAGACAAGTCTATAATGGATTAGCAGGTTTATTCTTTATTGAGGATGAAGTTTCTGATCGTTTAGATATTCCGAAAGACTATGGAGTGAATGATGTTCCACTTATCATTCAAGATAAAAGGTTTAATTCGGACGGAAGTTTTGAATACGAGTTAGGGATGCATGATGTTATGAACGGCCTACAAGGAAACACAATGCTTGTGAATGGAGCTGTTAATCCATTTTTGGAAGTACCTAGGGGTATGGTTAGACTTCGTTTATTGAATGGTTCCAATGCAAGCGTTTATGAATTAAATCTCAGCAATAACCAAACCTTCTATCAAATTGCTAGTGATGGCGGGTTCCTTGAAAAGCCGTCAGAAATGAACAATATCGTTCTTGGCCCTGCAGAAAGAGCAGAAATCCTTGTTGATTTTTCAGATTTTAAAAAAGGAGAAACGGTTCAATTATTGAATCAAGGATCAGAGTTTATGAAGTTTGTTATAAAAAGTGAAAGTCCAAAAGAATATACCATTCCAGAAAAGTTAACTACCATTGAAAAAATAAACCCTGATAGTGCAGTAAAAACAAGACAATTTGTTTTTCAGGGAATGGGACCCAGTGTAAACATCAATGGAAAGCAAATGGATATGGATCGAATAGATGAACAAGTGAGTCTACATGATACGGAGATATGGGAAATTTCAAATGATAGTGGGATGGGGATGATGGGTGGAATGGCTCATCCTTTTCACGCTCATGGCGTACAATTTCAAATTCTAGATCGTGATGGAAATCCACCGCCTAAAAACGAAACAGGATGGAAAGACACCATTCTCGTTTATCCGGGAGAAAAAGTTAGAGCCATTGCAACCTTTAATCATTCTGGTGTATTTATGTATCATTGTCATATTCTTGAACATGAAGATGCTGGAATGATGGGTCAATTTAAAGTTGAATGAGATCATTTAGTTCATTTAATATTGATTAAACTTTTGAGGATGTTTTTCAGAGTACTTGAAGCAGAAGCAGGAATATTCAACAACCATATGACAGCATTTAAATTTATGATTTATAAAATCATTTCATATTTTTGCTTTTTAAGGAGATGATAATACCGTATTAAATGTAAGGAGGAATTTTGATATGCAAATGACCTATGAAGAGTGTATCAAGGCATGTCTTGAATGTATGGAGGCATGTAATGGTTGTTATGATGCCTGTTTAAAAGAAGATGATGTAAAAATGATGGCGGAATGTATTCGTTATAACAGAGAGTGTGCTGTTATTTGTGCATTAGCAGCACAAGCAATGCAATCTGACAGTCCTTTAGCAAAACAAATTTGCCAATTCTGTGCTGAAATATGTGATGCTTGCGGAAAAATTTGTGAACAACATGGACATGCCGAGCATTGTAGAAAATGTGCAGAATCCTGCCGTAAATGTGCAGAAGTTTGTAGAAAAATGGCTTCTTAAATTAAATGTGGCAACCTTTTATTTGGTCGCCACATTTAATAGTATCAAGTTGGGTTTATCAAGTTAAATACTTGGAGAATTCAACCAATAATCAATGAATCTCCATCAATCCTTACTCTATTGTACTTTGTATATTATAAATTCTTTACAATTTGTTCATATTCTCCTTTGTCAATTTCTCCCCGGACATAACGGAGCTTTAAAACCTCTAAAGGATTATTGTAGCCTTTGTTATTTTGTTTTTCTTTTTTAAAGACAATTAGGAAGTCAAGAACAAGGTTTTTGGCTATTTTTATTAATTTGAATAGATCACCTGTCTTCACAAGATAATAAAAGATTATAATGGATAAGGTTGCGTTTAACACTCATTTCACCTCTTACTTTTTAATCGTTTGTAGAATGGATTGAAATTCATCATGTGAAATCTCACCACGGGCATAGCGTAACTTTGCAACCTCTTCTGCCTCAATGACTGTAGTATTATTCATTTTAATTGATGAAACTCTAGTTTGTTGTTTTTGATTTCTGAGTAGTAAAAATAGAACCACCCCGATCAGAATAAACATTAAAATAGTCATAAAAGACCCATTAAACATCATGTCAAACGAGTTAAACCCTGATGGCATTCCATTATAACCGTAAAATCCTCCATTACTACCTCCAAAGGATCCCATATGTCCCCCATTCATCATTTTAGTTTCTCCTTTCCTGTGTGTATTTAGTTGATTTATCTTATAACAATTCTTTTAGTTTATTGTATTCTTCCGTTGAGATTTGACCGGATGCATATCTATAATCAATAACCTCTTTTAGTTCGTTTGAGCTGTTCGTTTCTTTCGGTTGAATTTGATTAAATAATTTCTGTAGTTCTCCCGTTTTATACAGATAAAAACCAACAGCCAAAAGTAGGAATAAAAACATATCTTAGTTTCCTCCAATATTCATATTTTTGGGGAAGCAGGTCATTATCGACCTGCTTGAAATGAAAATTATAAATTTCCCATTTCTCTAAAGTTGCTGCTTTGAGAAGAACCACCCGTTCCGTGCATTCCCTTGTACATTTCTTCGAGTTGTTGATTATTTAAATTAGGATGCATTTCACTCATATATGGTTTCATTTGACCAAAGTTCATATTTCCTTCTTCCATGAACTTTTGCATCTCGTCAACATTCATATTTCCTTCTTCCATGTATTTTTGCATACTTCCAACATCGCCTGATTCCATCAATTCAACCATTTGATCATAATTACCACTTTGTTCTTGAATCACTGTATTTTGATTTGGAGTATCTTTATCTGAAAATAAGGCTAAACCTGTTCCTCCAGTAAAAGCTAATGATGCTGCTAGAATTCCATTAATAATATTCATATCTATTCAATCTCCTTTTAATAGTTATATTTTTTAAAATAGTTATTCTTATAAAATATTTTTCTTGATTTGCTCAAATTCTTCAAAAGAAATTTCACCTTGAGCAAGTCTAGACTTAGCAATTTCTAGTGCGTTTGAACTTGTTACTTGCTGGTTTCCATCTTGTGTACCTATTTTTTGATTGTTTATTCCCAAATAGAAAAGGTAACCAATTAGCAAAACGACTAAAATCATCATAATCGATCCACCTCCCATTCCGAACATTCCAAAACCATGACCTAATCCCATCATTGTTTTATCTCTCCTTTCCTATTTTTATCTTACAGCTCAAGAATGTAGAATTTATGAGGAATTTATGTGAAAGTTATGGAGAAAGTTTTCTCATAATTAATAGGTTGTTAACCGGAACACTGAACATCTATCGCCTCCTAATTTTTTCTTGTAAAGTTTCATGTTGCTTTCTTTACTTGCTCTTATCATAATCAACACTTGTAAAGAACTTATGAGTAAGGTATGAAGAACTTATGTGGATGAAAGTTAACTTTTTTTCCTAATCAAAAAAGGATTAAGTCAAGTGACTTAATCCCTTACTGCTTTGGAATCTTTACCTCTACAGTTGTTCCCACATTTAATTGACTATCGATCTTTATTTCGCCATGATGGGCTTCTACAAGTGCCTTTACGATAGATAACCCAATCCCAATGCCCCCTGTTTTCCGATCACGTGATTTATCACCCCGATAAAATCTTTCAAATAAGAACGGGAGATCATCCTCACTAATTCCAACTCCTTCATCTTTAATAATAAAACTAATTTGATCATTTTTTTCCTCTATATAAATCGATACTTGTTTTCCTTTCGATGTATATTGAAGGGCATTATTGACTATATTAGTTAAAATTTGAATGATTTTATCACGATCACCTAAGAACCAATGCTGCTTATCGGGGTGTTGAATCCTTAATTCAACACCTTTTTTCATAAACAATGGACTGAATTGGTCGTTTATAAAAGATAATAGTCTTCCAGTTTCTAACTTTGTTTTATCCAATCTAATCTGAGGATTTTCTGCGGCCATTAATTTTTCTAACTCATTAACTAGGCGAACTAGCCGCATTAGTTCCTCATGACATTGATCTAATCTTTTCGAATTTGGTTCCCAAATACCATCTTGAAAAGCTTCAATATGACTTCTTAATGTTGCAAGTGGCGTTCTAAGTTCATGAGCAAAGTTAGATGTAAATTGTTTTCGAAGCGATTCCTGTTTTGCTAAAGATTCTGCAAGCTGATTAAAGGACTCCCCTAAAGGCTTCATTTCTTCTGTCAATTCATCAATAGGTACTCTAGTTCGCCATTGATGATTACGTAACTCAATAATCGCATTGATCAGTTTTTTAAACCCGGTTGTTAGTCGTTTAGAAAATAATAAACTAAATAAGAACGATAATATGACTGTAACCAATACCGCAAGGTAAATGTTTCTTTTAATAGACTTCAAAAAGTCAGAATCCTTACCTATTAATTCTTCAGGATAAAATACCGTCAATTTGCCGACTAATTTATTATTGATTTTTAATTGATAGGAAGTTGATTGATAATCATTAGGATCTAGTGAGGTATGATTACCTTCCATCATTCCCATCATGGAACGTACTGAGGTTGTATCAATCAGTAAGTTCCCATTAGTATCATAAAGTCTATAGAATAAATTTTCAGTCATTGCTTGTTCATGCATCTTAAAACTCAAATTTTGATTAATTAATTCTCCTGTCTCATTAAATTGTTGCAGTGCATCCTTTTTTATTGATTCGATACTTTCATCTCTATTTTTTTTGAGATAATCGGTAAATTGATTTTCAACCCCAAAAAAGATGGTAAAACTTGTAATGAAAATGCCACTCAAAGAAACAATCAAAAGATAGATTAAAATCCTTGACCTAAGTGTTAGATTCATCTTTTTCTCCCCCAAACTTATAGCCCATTCCGAACACAGTAATGATAAATTCAGGGTGACGAGAATCGGTTTCAATTTTTTTTCGCAAATTTTTTATATGTGTATCAATACTTCTTTCGTATCCTTCAAAATAGACACCATCTTCTTGAATTTTTTCTAATAAATCAGCCCTACTATAGACTCTTCCCGGATATCTTGCCATCGTAATTAATAGCTTAAATTCATTTGGGGTTAGCGCGAGTATGTCACCATTAAACTTTACTTCCTTTTTCACATGATCAATCATAAGTTTATGGTTATTAAAACTGATTTGATTTACATTCTCCATCTTTTGTGTTCTTCTTAATAAGGCTTTTACTCTTACAACCACTTCTCTTGGACTAAATGGTTTTGTCACATAGTCATCAGCACCAATGACAATTCCATTAATCAAATCAGCCTCAGCTGACTTTGCGGTAAGCATAATAATGGGGATATCACTTTCTTTTCTCACTAACCTACACACCTCTTCACCTGAAATATCAGGTAACATCAAATCTAACACAATAAGGTCAGGACTCTCATCCTTCACTTTTTTTAAAGCTTCGATTCCATTGGTAGCAAAAGAAATTCCCCAACTTTCCTTTTCAAAATAAGCTTCTAACACTTCAAGAAATACCTTTTCATCATCTACTACTAGAATTTTTGTCATAAAATAATCACCTCTTATTAGCATATTATCATCTTATTTACGAAAAAAAATAATCTCCATAATTTCCACACAACTTCATCTTGGAAACTACATATTGGGTATGTAAAAAGAAATTTAATTAACCAAAGAAAGAAAAGGAATTAGAGGAAGAAACGAATAAATTTTTATTCGTTTCTGGCTAGGGGTGCGGACATACCATGAAGGATAATAACTCTTTAATGGAGATATAGTACCATTTTTTATTATGAGAAATTAGGAATTGGCAAGAGCTGAAAAAGAAAGGAACCAAATTTGAGAGATTCATGACGATATGAAAAAGAATTTAGTACCATTTATACAAAAAGAATGACAGAAAACCATCTCCACAAATCACAGTGGAAAATCTAGAAACATAGTAAATTCTTATCAGCTTTCGATTCACATACTTAGAGTGTATAGAGATTTGCATTATTTAGAAACCTACCTAGAAAACCATCATTTAATTCTTTAATCGGGGTTATATTTTCTTTAGACACTTTTTTATTGTCATAATTTCTAAATGGTTTCAGTACGAGGTTAAAAAAGTTGTTAAAATTTGATGTAAAATACTTCATTGCAAAAAGTATAACAATAAAGTTGTTTTAATCTAAGGGTTATTCAAGAATTACTCCTGTTAATTGAATTTTTTCTTTCTGACTTTTACCAAGCTCCATAATAACACCCAAGTAATCCCAATAAAAAATATTTCTATTATATAAGATTCAAAGTCATTCATATTGGTATTTCAAACATTTCCAAACAGGTTCTTCCTCCATTAAATGGCCCTTTTCTGGAATAAGCATATAAAAGAAAACTTATTATCAAAAACGAATGTATTTGATAAACTTAAATTCCTAAACTTTTTGGTCACAATAACCTTATTCACTCGTTATCAAAACTATTATCAAAAACAAATTAACAATAACACCCTTTAATGATAAGATTATCACTAACAAAAGGGGGGACCATGATGCAATACACTTATGGATATGCAAGGGTTAGTACCAAGCAACAAGACTTGATTCGACAACTGGATTTGTTAAGCGAATACAACTGTACCGAAATATTAACAGAAAAAATGTCGGGTACAAAAACGAACAGACCGGAACTTATTCGATTAAAGGATAAAGTTAGACCCGGAGATTCAATCGTTGTAGAGAGTTTTTCAAGATTAGGTCGAAGTACAAAAGATTTGATAGAGTTAGTTGAGTACTTTGAAAATAAAGATGTTAAATTGATTAGCATAAAAGAGAATTTTGATACGAATACACCACAAGGTAAACTTATGCTTACTGTATTTCAAGCATTCAGCCAATTCGAAAGAGACCTAATTGCTCAACGAACAAAAGAGGGGTTAGAGAGTGCAAGATCCAGAGGAAGAAATGGTGGCCGTCCAAAAGTGAAAGAAAAACAGATAAATAAAGCTCTAAATTTATATCACTCTAAGGAATACAGTATTAGCGAGATTGTAGAAATGACCGGAATAAGTCAAGCAACATTGTATCGTTACATACGAACAACACGGCAAGGCAAAGATCTAGAAAACACTGCAAAAATAAGAATGGGGCTGCGAATAGAAAATAACAATAAATTTGTACGTGGCAAAGGGAAGGTTAGAGAAAGTATCGAACAGTTCCTAAAGGATAATTACAAAATGGAGATCATAGCTAACGAGTATATAATCTATGTCCCTTACACAACTATCGATGCGTTAGAAAAGACAGTGTATGATATTCTGGGTGAATTGGATAGTGAGGCTGATATGAAGAATTGTTTTATTGAAGCAGCCGTTTATTGCGATGAATTAGGACTCACATGGTAATTTCAATGGGTTTATTTTTGGTTTTCCTATTTCCATTTCTTTTCTATTACCTTATTAAACAATTAAATTACTTTTATTGGAAGAAATCCTGCGGACTAGAGCAGCTACCCTGTCACTAGGCCTTTTAGGAATGGGAATGAATATTGGTTTGAGTAAGATGGCTGAAGCAACACCCGGACTTACATATAAGCAACTAGCCAATGTATCTCAATGGCGCATGTATGAAGATGCCATGAATAAAGCACAAGCCATATTAGTAAATTTTCATCATAAATTACAATTGTCTTCCTATTGGGGCGACGGTACAACATCCTCATCGGATGGTATGAGAATGCAGCTAGGTGTTTCATCACTACATGCAGATGCAAATCCACATTATGGAACCGGAAAAGGAGCAACCATCTATCGTTTTACTAGTGATCAATTCTCTTCTTACTACACCAAGATTATTCATACTAATTCAAGGGATGCGATTCATGTTTTAGATGGTTTGTTGCACCATGAGACGGATCTAAACATAGAAGAGCATTATACAGACACAGCCGGTTATACAGACCAAATATTTGGACTGACTCATTTATTAGGATTTAATTTTGCTCCAAGAATAAGAGATTTATCAGATTCGAAATTATTTACAATAGATAAAGCAAGTGAATATCCAAAATTAGAAGCCATTTTACGTGGACAAATAAATACAAAGGTCATTAAAGAAAATTATGAGGATGTTTTGCGATTAGCTCATTCTATACGAGAAGGAACAGTTTCAGCATCCCTTATTATGGGGAAATTAGGTTCTTATTCAAGACAAAACAGCCTAGCTACAGCCTTACGTGAGATGGGACGAATAGAAAAAACTATCTTTATTCTTAATTATATTTCAGATGAATCTTTAAGAAGAAAAATACAAAGAGGATTGAATAAAGGAGAATCTATGAATGGACTGGCACGAGCTATTTTCTTCGGAAAGCAAGGAGAGCTTAGGGAACGAACCATACAGCATCAATTGCAAAGAGCCAGTGCCTTAAACATAATCATCAATGCCATCAGTATCTGGAATACTTTACATCTAACAAAAGCAGTTGAATATCAAAAACGGTCAGATAGTTTAAATGAAGAATTATTGCACCATATGTCACCTCTAGGTTGGGAACATATTAATTTATTAGGAGAATACCATTTTAATTCCGATAAAAAAGTTTCGTTAGATTCTTTAAGACCATTGAAACTTTCTTAACGTTGTTAAAAATAGAGAATTCGTCAGGAAAATAGGCTTATCGTTGTAAATCCGCATTTTCCTGACGCTACCCC
>NZ_JBBOYD010000003.1 GCF_038007965.1 Niallia sp. FSL W8-0635
TCTAATCAAGGGATAGGAATTAATCCCATATTCACTTATAGAATAATTATATTCTAACATATTGAGATTGATTCCTTCCAGTAGGGAGAGGAATTTTGTGAAAAAAGAAAACAATAATGTAGTAAATTTAAACACTGCTAGTAAAAATGCTAGAAAAAAAGATTTTGAAAATGATGAAATCCTTAATAATTTGGAGCATTTTGGAGTACCTAAAGAACAAATTGAACAAGCCATGAAAGTTCTTAGCATGGCTACTGGCAATAAAGAACTTTACATAGGTACTAAAAGATCTCCGCAATCGAAAGTGAGGTTTGCACAGAATTTGCAAGAGAATGTAGGTTTTTTAAATAAAAATAAATATTTGACTGGTAGAGAAAAAATATTTTTAAATGACATTACACCATATATAGCTTTTTCAAGTAACTGTATAGTTCTTGATATTAAAGTTAAAAACCCTATTCCTGCAAATATTACTGAGATTGCAAATATCATTGAAAGTGATAGATCAAATACTAGTAAAGTTATAAATTCTTTGGTTAAAAAAGGGATTTTATTTAAAGGAGAATCAGGAATAGAAGGTAATAATGCGAAAGCATATGCTATTTTTGTTAATCCGCATGTGATATATGCTGGTGATAAAGATCATGTAAACGAAGCTTTACAAGTTATGTTTTATAAAGCTATGAAAATGAAAATATTAAAAGATTTACCTGATAAATTATTTTAAACAAAATCCGTAGTTATCAATTTTGATAATTACGGATTTTTTCTTATTTCGTCTGTGGTATTTTTACCACGAAAGTGTGGTATTTTTACCACAGACGAAAAGTGCTAAAAACCTATATATACCAACGCTTTAACCTACTTTTAAAACTCTCTCTCTTCTCACTCTATATTAAATAGCATTTCGCTCTTTAATTAGCAACCCCTAATTTAAACTTTTTACGTTATTGCCATTAAGGCTGAAAGGTTGCCATAAAGGCAACTAAAAACCTCGCAGTTAAGGGGGGGCTTTCCCCATAACAAGGCTATCCCAAAAATGGTATACCTTTTCTTGTAAAATGGTTTTAGAAAGGAGTGTTTTTATGGATATATTTAAAGGTGGTAGCTTAAAGAAGTGTCCAAAGTGCGAAAAGGAGGTTCAAACGCTTCTTGCGTTTACTGGTACGGTGCGTTGTAGCAATTGCGGTTATATATATCTTGAGGAAGAAATAAGAAAAGAAGAACCACTCTGATTCGCACCCAGACGATAGTTCTTCTTCTTCTGAAGATTAATTCAGTTGAACAGACATTGGTCTGCAAAAATCCTAGTACCTCCTTAGTATATCAATTCATTTTGTAGTTATCAAAAATTATAACTACAGGCTTATAATAGCTAAAAAGGGGTGTTTACTTTGCACGAGTTTGAAAGGTCCAAACAAATTATCAAAGGTAAGTTTGATTGCAACCGTACTTGGAACGTGACGTTTGAGTATAATCGAGATTATGAAAAAAAGCCTTTATCTTGGGAAGAAAATCAGCAATTGCTTGACGATCTTATCAAGGTATTTGAAAAATACGAAATGAATTGGAAGTTGAAATAAGGGGTTGTAAATTTTACAACCCTAGAGTTCTATCCCTTCCTTGCCTTTGGATAAAGCTTGTTCTTGTTGTTTTTTTTCTATTCTTTCTATGTCTTTCTTAACATTAGATAAAGCTTCATTTTCCTTCTGCAATCCCTCAATTTTCTTCATATACTCATCTTTAATTGGTTTCTGTTCATTGACTAGTTCCCTATCTTGTTTAATAGAAAAATCACTTTTATAACCAGCTTGTACAAGTTCTCGTCCTATTGCTTTTTTGCGTTCTTTTAGTGATTCATATTGTTCTTTTGCTACTGGATCATTAAGTGCCCTTCCGTATTGGTAAGGATTATTTTCAGTAGCTTTTAATTGGCGGTCAATTTGGGTAATTCTTTTTAATTTTATTTCAGCTGCGTTCACAGTTTCTTCTCGTTTTTCATAATTAGAAATAGCTTTTGACATGTTATCTATTTCAGCTTTATTTTTCTCGATAACTGTTGGTATATCGCTAGTTTTTGAAAGATTATAGTGTTCGTGAATGTCTTGTAATTTTATAGCTGTTTTATAATCGATTGGCTTATTTTTAAGTTCAGGATATAAAGAAGTTGCTTTTTTGATTTCATGATTTTTTAAAATGTTTTCTCCACGTTCCAATAGCTCATTTGTCTTTTTGTGTTCTTTTCTTTTTATTTCTAATTCGGCATAAGTTTGCTGGACTTCTTTATCTAATTGCTTTTTCCTAAATGGGATTTCTTCTCTAGTTGAAATGCCATTATCTCGCATTAAAACGGATACTCTTTCTTTTTGGCTATCAAGAGTTTGGCTTAAAGAATTAATTTCATTGCGTAGCTGCTCTTTCTGTTTTCGTTGGAAGAATCCTGTATTTTCAAGTTCTTGCTCTTTTTCGCTTATTTGTTTTTCAAAGCTAGATAAAGTAGCGTTTGCTTGGAAAAGATTATCCATGTTTTTTTGTTTATTCTGTAGTTGATAATACTCGGAATTATTTTTTTGATGTGATTTAGAATTGTTCTCTTTCGCTTTAGAAATGTTCTCTAAAGTTGGTTCTTCTTTGGTTAAGCTTGTTTTGATATAGTCTAATAAATTTTGTTCTCCAGTGGTGAAAGCAACTACCTTTTTTTGTTCCTGTTCTTTTAACAAAGCTTGTAATTGTTGCTTTTCCTCATGATATTTTTGAAAGTCATAAATGATAGCATTGTGCTGTTTTACTTCACGATTAATATTTCCGCGGTCTGTTTCGATTCCCTTTTTCTCCATATCAGAAGCTACATGCCCTAAATGAACAGTAGGTAAAATTTCAAGTCCACGATCAGCATGAGATTGATGGGTAATTCGTTCTTGGATATTTGCTTTTTCAAGTGCTTTATTTGCATATTCTGACCATTGTTCACGAACAGAAAGACAATTTTCACTAGACTTTACAAAGCCACGATTATTTTCTTTTGCATTGGCAAAGTCAGCGTTCCATTCACGATTTTTTTTACCAAATCCATGTTCATCAATAGTTCTCATAGTCAGCATGATATGAGCGTGTGGATTTTCTTTATCATCTCGGTGGATTGCAATATCGGCAACCATACCTTTATCTACAAACTGGTCTTGAACATATCCTTTAATTAATTCGGTTTGCTGTTCATTAGAAAGTTCTTTTGGCAAAGCAATATTAATTTCTCTTGCTAGTTGAGAATCTTTTCTCTTTTCTGTACGTTCTACTTCATTCCAAAGAAACTCACGATTTTGAACCCATGATGGAGAATTAGAAGGAGCAAGAATCATGGTTTCAGGTTGCACTTCTCTTTTATAGTATTTTGATTCTTGGGAGCGTTCATCATATAGCTTTTCGCCTGAACGATAAGAAGCAGAAGCAACTGCTGATTGTCCTTTTGATCTACTTATAATTTGCATAGATAAGTGATAGATCGCCATGATTCTTTACCTCCTTTTTTTAGATTTTATGTATTAGGATTTTTTGCTTTTTATGTTTTTCGGTTTTGAATAACCGTAATAAAAAAATTCGTACCGAAAGGTGGGAAAATTTTTATTATGGATTCGTAAGAATTTATTAGACGAGTTGGGGAAATCCCAACTTGGAATAATAAATAGCTTACGATTGTTTTTTGTATTCGCCATTTGGCGGATACTCATTCGCACATTTGCGAATGAAGGATTTTGATTTTGTATTCGCTGATAGGCGAATATGCTTTTCCGTTGCGAAGCAACCGCACACATTGGAACAATGTATAAGTGCGCCCTTCCTCACATTGGTTCGTTGGGGTCATTATACCACGTAGCGATGTGAGGAGTCATTCTGTAATTCTAGTTTTCGCTCGTAATTTTGGATATAATAGAGAAAATAATAGAGTAGGGAGTGAGAGCCTTGGCTCGAAGAACGGAAGAAGAGAGACTAATAGATTTAGAAGAAAAAATTAAGAAGATGCAATTTGAGAAGCAACGGTTGGCGAACCAAGTGAGACAAAAGGAGCGAAAGGAAAGAACGAGACGATTGATCCAAGTAGGTGGATTAATTGAAAAACATTTTGAAATAAAGGGAGAAGAAGAAGTTATTAAATTAATTGTTTCTTTTAAAGAGTCTGTAGAAAAAAACAAAGAAAAGATATTATCTCTTGATATTGATCAAGCTAGAAAGATACTTAAGATTTAATAGATAAAAATTAAATCTTAAGAAAAAGGAGTTAATATGAAATCAAATAATAATAAAAAAAGAAAAATTCAAGCTAAATATAGAAAATTAACAAATAAAAATAATAAAAATGATAAATTCACTGAAAAAATAGCAATTATTTTTGCTTTGTTTTTTCTCATAATTTTATTTTTAAATATATTTATAAAATCTTTTTAAAAAGTATATTTTGACATTTATTTCATATTTTATTAAAATAATATAAAACTAGGGGTGGATAATAATGGGAATTAAACCATTGAAACTTTTTATATTGACTTTTGTTTGTTCATTAATTTTTTCAATTGTATTTGTATCAATACAACGTATTGATACCTATTTTAATCCACCAGAAGTACCTGTTACTTCTATTGAAAAAATAGAATAATTATTTTATATGAGGGGAAAGGGAATTGATGAAAAATTTATTTTTTACAGTTGGAACACTATTTATTTTTGGAATATTTATACTAGGTTATAGTAGCCAAGCTAACGCTATGACAGAAGAAACAAATGATTTAGAAGAAATAGATCCAATTGTTGCTCAAGATGGTGATGAAGATGGTATTAATGATCAATCTAGTGTAAATATTCAAATAAAAAAAGTTTCGGATAATTTAATTGTTCCTTTTGGCGCTGGTCAATGGGACTATATTGGAAAAAGTTCGTTTAAAACTGTTTCTAAAACTTTTTATTCAGGTGGAGGAGATCTCTTAATTTATATAAATCAACCTTATGAAGGACCTGCTTTTAAATGGTTATATAAATTAGTAGAAGATGATCCAGCTATTGATGATACAGTTTCTAATTTTGAATTACCTAATAAAGGTGGTACTTATGAAGTAAAATTTAATGTTAGGAGTTTTGTAGATGGAGATAATAAAAAAGCAGAATTAAGATTACAAAAATTAACGATGCCAACGACGACTGTTGATACTGAATGGTGGGATTAGAAAGAATAATATTTTTTAATAGATTAATAATTTATTTATATAGGTAATTATTACTTTTTAAAGGCCCCTGATTTTTTTTATTTTAAAAATCAGGGTTTTTTTATATTTTTCTATATTCAAATATAAGAATATTTAGAAAAAAATAAAAAACTTTATTATATTTATCATTAACATATATATCATTAACCAGTAATATGTGGTATATTTTGGTAGGATTATACAAATAAAAAGGGGAAGAAAAAATGAAAATATTAAAAAAGATTAGCTTTGTTTTATTATCTTTAAGTATTTTATTCATTGCTGCACCTTTAAGCTTTGCAAGTGAAACAAATGATCAAGTCGAAAAAGAAATAATCACTAAAAAAGAGATAATTGATAAGACTGAACAAATAGAAAAATTTTATAAAGGTGATATTAAGTTACAAAATAAGCTGAAAGCAAAAATTAAAAATGGTGAAGAATTAGATAGTAATAATCCTAAAAAAGCGTCATTAGGAGAAGTTGAAAAAATAGATGAATCAACTTTTAAAATAACATATCCTGATGGTTCTTATGCATTGGAAGGAATAGATTTATCGAATACAAAGGTTTATGATGAAGAAGGTAATTTACTTGGGAATTTTAATGATTTGTATCCTGATGGTACATTAAATTTTAATCCCATAAAAGGGACCGTTTTGCCCGAAGAACCACAATTTTCAACTATGGATAAAAATACAATTAGTGGTGGTACTGTAACCGTTGGATCAGGGTATCGTACCGCGAAGGGTGTAAAAGTATACCATTATAGTTATCATATGACTGTCCAGTTTAAAGTTGATTACACTTTAGTTCAAAGTGGTTATGATTACATATCTAGAATTTATGGGGTTGATATCGCAGCGTATGAATGGGATATTTTATCAGAAGGTGTTTTTAGAAAGAAGGAAACACTTGAATATAGTGCATATGGTGGAGTTAAATTTAAGATTAAAGAATATGCCGATGCTACAAAAACAGGTACAGCTCATTTATATATTCGTGTAGCGAAAGATAAAGCTTGGATTGATATAGATTATTAATAAACTAAAAACGAGGGTGATAAATAATGGGGTATATTAGTGTTTTTGTTACTACAATACGTCCTATCATGGAAATCATTAATATGATTGCATTAATTTATATTGCTTTTAAATTGTCGACGATTAAGAAATAAAAAAATTGTAGTGTAACTAAAAAATGCAAGTGATTAACATAATGTGTTTTATTTAACTATAGAAAAAAGATATATGATCATCTATCTTGGTTCAATATTATTTTACATTTGGACACTCACCAACAAACTAGTTTAAAGACCAGTAACTTTTACTGGTCTTTTAGTTTTTTAATACTTTTTAATATAAACAAGTTGATAGAATCAGAGAATTATCACAAACGTTTGTTCGTGTTATAATCAAATATATGGTAAAATATTCTTAAGAAAATATTGGAGGTGTGTTGTTGAGGCATCTTAACGATCGTTCTGTTTTAGAAGAAAATTCACAAAAGGAATTAACAACTGTTCCTGGACCGTTAGTAACTAAAAACATTATTGAAAATAGTTTGAGTAATGATTTTGAAGAAGCAAAAAAAGAATGGGAATTAGTTACACATATTTCAAGTGAATCTGATGAATTTGTTGAAAACTGTCAACTCTGCAACCACAAAAACTATATTGAAAATTGGCTAATACAAAATTCTAATACAAAGGTCTTATTAAAAGTAGGTTCAGATTGTATCAGACGATTTATACAATTTGCTGGAACTGCAAATCAGTCTGACAGTAATACTTTCTTCGCTATTAAAGAAAAGGAAATAGGGAAAGAACTTGAGTTAAGGACATCATATAAAGAAGTTATTGGGATGCCATTACCTACTGTAAGAGCTGCTAATAGATTTAAAAAGATTTGTAAAGAGTTGCTTGAGTCAAGAGGTCAAATTCACCTTCTTGCAACAATAGATGGTCAGTATGAAGTAATACAACAGCTTTTTAGAGTAAACACACCAACAGAAAAAGAAAAGAAAAATTTTGAATGGCTTATGGCTGAACCGTCTAAACTTCCTGTCCAAAAAGAGACTAAGAAATTTAGAAATATAAAATATAAAGAAGGTACAACACTTAGAAGAAGTGCCAAAGTTACAAGAAGTACGCTCGTTAGCTCTAAGGTGTATCAAGATCCCTCAAAAAAATATGATTAAAAGTATCTATTTTGGATGTTAATATTTTCACTTGTCTATTTAACAGAATGAGCATTAAAGAACCTACTTTATAAAAGAGTAGGTTCTTTCTTTGATTTTTGATAACAAAAACGTTATAATTATAACAAAATTGTTATCAAAATCCGAAATGAGGGCATAGTATGAATTACGAGGTTATCTTCTATGAAGATGGTCATGGATGCTCTCCTGTAAAAGAATTTTTAGACTCTTTACAAATCCAATCTTCCAGCAACAAACAAGCGAAACAATTATTCGCTAAAATTGTTTTGTATATCAAGATTCTAGAAAAGAGTGGTACTCGATCTGGACTTCCTTATACAAAGCATATCGGAAATGGAATTTGGGAACTCAGACCCAAAGATCATAGAATCTTTTTTTTTGGTTGGGATGGTAACAAAATAGTGTTACTACATTCTTTTCATAAGAAAACCAAAAAAACTCCTTCTTTGGAGATTAAACAAGCTGAAAGAGAAATGAAAGATTGGCTGGAAAATGGTAAGGACAGAGACTAAGAAATAACAGGGGAATTTATCTATTATCAAATTCAGAAAACAGGGGAGTAATAATAAACTCCCCTGTACATGAAGATTCCCGTAAATAGATTAATTATTTTTGAGTCGTAAACAAAATTTGAGAAATGAGGTGAATAATAATATGAAATGGGCTGATTATCAAAAACAGATTACTGCACTGAACAGCGAGGAACTTGAGCATATTGAAATAGTTGCACATCTGGTCAGCCGTCGAATTAAGCTTGGTTTAACTCAAAGAGATGTTGCAGAACTCTCAGGGTTAAAGCAATCTGCTATTGCTCGACTTGAAAAAGAAGGAGCAATTCCAAGATTAGATACTTTAGAGAAGGTCTCTAAAGCTCTAGGCTTAAAGCTCGCGTTAGTTGAGGATAATGCGGTGCATTAAGATTTATATATATAGGGTAGCCCTGCTTTAAAAAGTACCTATTTCTAAACAAAAAGAAATAGGTACTTTTTGTTTTTTTGCTTTAGTTAACATAATGTGTCTGATAATTAGAAAAAGGATCTTTCAGTTAGAAAGATCCTTTTTCATTAATAATATACAAAAGCACCTTATCCGTTAGGAAAAGGTGCTTAGGGACTTTTAGCAAGCCACAATAGCTTGACACGCCGTCTTGGCTATACGTTATTTTATGTTGTTAATATAACATATATTTATTTAAGCGTCAATTTTTTTAAATCCAATCATTTATATTTGGGTTTCCCATTCTTTCAAGTAAAGCCCTAGAAATATGAGCATTATTAGATTTTTTTTCAAGATACCAATAATTATGTAAAAAAGCTCTTATTTCAAATAAATCAACATATAGCCCTAAAACCTTGAGTACATCATATAACTTTATAATGTATTGAGATCTAATAGGAGTTAAACCTAATTGTGAGATTAAACGAGCATTTATTTTTAACTTTTGTGGAGTTCTAAAACGATTAACTAATTCAAAATGTGCACATGTATTACGTAATTCTCTAATTATTTCCAAAGAGTTTAAAAACATTTCCTTTTCATGAGGTTCTACATGGAAATCTTTTAGCACCGCATCTAAAGTTCTTTTTTTTAATCCATACATCAAAACAATTATATCATTTAACATTAAAGTTTTTATAATAGCCCAAAATGGAGGATTATTATACTCATTTATGTAAGGGAATTTTATTTTACATTCATCAATATAGGTTAACCCATATATTCTTTCGTCATTATTTATATTGATACGAGTAGATACTATTGGTCCTGAAGTAGGAGCAATTGAAGTCAGTAATGCTAAGAGTGTTCTTTGTTTTGAGTTAAAAAATGTACAGCTACCATTAACTTCTCTAATTGAAACAGTACCAAAGCGACCTTTAAAAACACCAGTTAAGTTTGTTTTTCCTCCAGGTAGATAAGTTACGTTCCCATCAAATGTACCCCTAAATTTCCCTTCAAAATAATAACTTTTTCTAAATAATTTATGAGATTGTTTCGGTTTATTTATATTATAAAAGAAATTGACATATTGTTTTGGTCCTTCAGTCTTTTTTGGGATGTTATAACAGTTTATATCAATGTAATTATTATTATCTTGCAATGTTGAACAATGATTCTTACAAAAATGATAGGCTATAGACGATTTTAATTTTGTTTCAAATTCTGAAATCCTTTGAAATATTAAACTGGATAATTGTAAATCAAAATCATATAGTCTAACAAAATCGTTAAAAGATTTTTTGGTATATTTTTTTGGTGGATTTTTAGGATCATCAAGTAAAAGTGTCTCAAATCCATTTATCAGATTAAAATAATTTCTATCTAAAAGATAGTTTTTAGCAGAATGAAAATCATTAATATGTAAATTTCTACTTTTTAACAAACGAATTTGATTATATACACTGTTAAATTCTTTATCTGCAGGCAAAATAATCCCTCCTTATTATCTATCTTAAACTTAGGTATAGTTAAACTAAATATATTTTTTTGAAAATGGAACTCAGTTAACATAATGAGTCCTATACACAGCAATCCAAAAAGCAAAAGGCGGAATTTGTCCATATTGGGGCAAATTCCGCCTTTTTGCGTTTGGGAAATATCGAGAAAAATAGCTTCATAATAAAAAAGTCAATCTCTAGATCCCTCCGTTTTACTTCTAAATGCTACTTCATTATATAATTGACTTTTTCACGATGATTGAAAGGAAAGAAGGAAATTCTACTAGATTATCGAAGAGTAAAAGTAGAAGGAGTGAATAAACGCTATGACAAACGCTAATAGCTTTGGCTATTTTTCGAAAGATGTTGCTGCTGATTTAGAAATAACTACTTCTAGTTTAAGAAGGTGGTCTATTGAGTTAGAACAGCATGGCTATATAATTGAACGAAATGAAAAAGGACAACGGATTTATTATGAACGCGATTTTAAAGCGTTAAGAGAATTAAAGAAATTATTATCAAATAATGTCTCTTTCACAGACGCGTTAAATGCTGTTGTATCAATGAATATAGACGAAAAAAACGCAACAAAAACGCCTAGCGTTTTCACGGATGAGATTCGTTTATCAAAGAGTGAATTAGAAGAAACGATACAACGAGTAGTGAAAGTAGCAATTGAAGAAGAAAGAGAAAATATGTTGAAAGCATTTGAATATAAAATGAATGATGTTGTAGAAAAAAGAGATCGGATCCTAACGATGCAATTACAACAATCATTAGAAGAAAAGAGATTAGAAATAGCAGCTGCCAAAGAAGAAGAAGACGTAAAACCCTGGTGGAAAAAACTCTTCAAGTAAAAACCATTACAGACAAGGGTTGCCTTTATGGCAACCTATAAACCTTTAGGGTAAGTAAGGAGGATTTTTTTATGAAAAGGACTAATGAAGAAGCGATGAGATATGCAAAAGCTTCGTTGAGATTATCTGGAATGGATGTTTCGAAAGAACAAGAGGATTTAGTAAGAAAATCTCTAGAAGGACATATTTCAGATGAAGATTTTATCAATCAGTTAAAGGAATTAGTTGATAAAAAATAAAATAAGATGGTGGGCGATTTTATGTTAATGCTTCATGAAATTTTAGGAACAGATAAGCCGATTTTTAAAGAGAAACAAGCAGAACATTTTTTCTATGAGGAATTGCTAGCATTGAACGAAAAACCTTCACAATATAAGATTACTGGCTATGTGGAAGTAAGAAAAAATAAGCAATTATTTTTCAAGGAAGTGTATAGCTAGGGAAAAGATACCGATTATTCTATTTTGGAAAATCGGTATTTTTTATGCTTGAATTAAAGTTACTTAAATGATATAATAAAGGTAACTTAAAGAAAAAGGCGGTAAAAAAATGTTGAAAGTATGGGATTTACACAAAAAATTATATGATGCTCGTTGGAATGGTGAAGAGGAAACAAATAAGACAATGGAGCAGCTGGAAAATGAATTTGTAGACTTGGCCACTAAAGAAGGAATTGCTATGGAAACAATAAATGAAATGTTAGGTCAGCTCTATATTCCGCCTTATCGATATGATACGTTACCAGACCATTTAAAATACTCTAATTCAGCTAAAAAGGAAAATGTAGGGCGTCCGTCTATGGGAGTCACTAAAAAGGTTTCTATAACCCTTCCAGACGATATATGGAGCAAAATAAAGAGCGATATTAAGGATAAGGATTTAAAATCTATGTCTGCTTATTTTAGAGAATTAGCTTTGGCTCATTTTAAGGAGGAAGCATGATGAAAAAATTAAAAATTTATATGGAAAATGGGGAATTTGTGATAGAACATGTTAATTCGTTTGGAAATGGTACAAAATGTTCTTTTCTATCAGAAAATGGGTTGAAAGAATCTTTGGATTCTTATGCAGCTGTCATCGATCAATATGAATTAGAGGTATCAGATGAATTGTGGGCAATGGTTATTAACTACGTAAGTAGTGAGGAGTTCCAAAGAAAATGATTTGTTCTTATTGCGGGCAAGAAAATAGCAGCTATGCAAAAACATGTTCTTTTTGTGAAGTACCATTAAAAGTGAAAAGACCGAAACTAAATGGTTTTATGTACTTGGAATTATGCGAAAGACCGTTTTCGGTTTTGGTTTCTTTTCACACATATGATCTTTTAGTTTTGCTCCGACTGGTGAGAGAAAAGCGGACAAGTTGCTACCACCTCATGAGAACCGTTCAGAAGGCTCCTGACGGGGTTGTGGTTCCTGATGATATAAAAGGATTGGCAGAGAGTGAATATCGCCTTTATACCGCCCGTATGAAGGTTATAGAGGGTATCTTGATTGATAGAATGGGTTATAAACCGAAAAGAATTGATGATAAATTACTAGAAAGATTAAAAGAGAAGATAGAAAAAGACTAGAAAAAAAGGGGAAATATTGGTAGGGTTAGGTTATAAAAAAAAGAAAAAGAAACCTTCCTAGTTTTGTCGGACTCCGAAGGTTTC